>VBII01000088.1:0-9075 GCA_005887735.1 Chloroflexota bacterium | reverse complement strand
CGATGACGCCGGCGACCAGGTCGGAATGCCCGCCGAGGTACTTCGTCGCGCTGTGCATGACCACCGTCGCGCCCAGCTCGAGCGGCTGGCACAGCAGCGGCGACGCGAACGTGTTGTCGACGAGAAACGGCACCCCCCGCTCGCGGGCGATCGCCGCGATCGCTTCCAGGTCAGGTACGCGACAGAGCGGGTTGGTGATGGTCTCGGCGATGACGAGCCCGGCGCCCGGGATCGCCCGCCGCACAGCATCGAGGTCGGTCAGATCGACGAACTGGGCCTCATAGCCGGCGGGCTCGAGGTCCTGGCGCAGAAGGGCTGCGGTGCCGCCGTAGAGCTCGCGCGTCGCCACGATCGTCGCCGGCTTCGGGACGAGCGCGAGGATGGCCCCATGCAGCGCCGCCATCCCGGATGCGGTGGCCACGCCTGCCTCCGCCCCCTCCAGCTCGGCGACCGCCCGCTCGAGCATCTCGCGGTTGCTGTTCGAGTTGCGGCCGTAGTAGTGGCCGGGCCGCTCGCCGCGCGCGACGGCGTCGTAATCGTCGAGATCGGTGAACACATGCACCGCCGCGGTGCTGAGGTCTGGCGCGAGCGGGCTCCGAGCCCCCAGGTCGCGGCCCGCGTGCACAGCCCGAGAAGCCGGTTTCACTCGTTAGTCGCCGGTGACGGTTTCGCGCGGCTGACGCCACTCGTGCCCATGCCGCGCACCCCAAGCGCGTGTCTGACGCCCGACGTGCGAAATCCCTGTCACTTCAGGCGCGATCGGCCCGCGTAGACCGCCGCCTCGCCGAGCTCGCCTTCGATCTGCAGCAGGCGGTTGTATTTGGCGACGCGCTCCGAACGCGCCGGCGCGCCGGTCTTGATCATGCCCGCGCCGGTCGCGACGACAAGATCCGCGATCGTCGTGTCCTCGGTCTCGCCCGAGCGGTGTGAGATGACAGCGCTGTAGCCCGCCTTGCGGGCAAGCTCGATCGCCTCGAGCGTCTCGCTCAGGGTTCCGATCTGGTTGACCTTGATCAGGATCGAGTTTGCAACGTGGCGCTCGATGCCTTGCTTCAAGCGCGCGACGTTGGTGACGAAAAGGTCGTCGCCGACGAGCTGCACCTTGCCCCCGATCGCATCTGTCAGATGCTTCCAGCCATCCCAGTCGTCCTCGGCCATCCCGTCCTCGATGGACACGATCGGGTAACGACCGCTCCAATCGCGGTAGAGGTCGACCAGCGCGGCTGCATCGAGCGAGCGCCCTTCGCCCTTGAGGTTGTATTTGCCCTCCTTGTAGAACTCACTCGCCGCAGGGTCGAGCGCGATCGCTACGTCATGGCCCGGCTCGTAGCCGGCCTTTTTGATCGCCTCGACGATCAGCTTCAGCGCGTCCTCATTGGATCGCAGGTCTGGCGCGAAACCGCCCTCATCCCCCACTCCGGTCGCCAGTCCCTGCGCCTTGAGCACGCCCTTGAGCGCGTGGTAGACCTCGGCAGTGGCCCGCATCGCCTCCGCAAATCGGGAAGCGCCGACGGCGCATACCATGAACTCCTGCAGGTCGACCGACGTGTCGGCGTGCGCGCCGCCGTTGAGGATGTTTGCCATCGGCAGCGGCAGCAGCGAGGCGTCGGCGCCGCCGAGATGGCGGTAAAGAGGAACGCCGCTGGCCTGCGCGGCGGCGTGCGCGACGGCGAGGGACACTCCGAGAATGGCATTCGCGCCGAGCCGCGATTTGTTGGGTGTGCCGTCGAGCTCGATCAGCACTTGATCGATGCCTTTCTGGTCCTCGACGTCGAAATCGCGCAGCCTTCGAGCGATCTCGCCCTCGACGTTGCCGACCGCTTTCGTCACACCCTTGCCGGCGTAGCGCGTCGGGTCGCCATCGCGTAGCTCGACCGCCTCATGGACTCCGGTCGACGCGCCCGATGGCACGATGGCGCGACCGCTGCCTCTCTCCGTGTACGCGGTGACGGCAACCGTCGGATTGCCCCGCGAGTCGAGCACCTCGAGGGCGGTAAGCCCTCTCAAACGACCCACGAGTGCGAAGTCTAGTTGGCTGAGGTCTCAGGGGCCCCCGCGAACTCCAGGCGCAGCCTCTGAGTTCGTGGGGATCTTTGCCCACGGCCCGAAGGCCGAGACCGAGCGAAGGCTGAAACCGTAGTTCAGCAGCGTGGTGGCGTCGTCGGTGGAGTGCAGGGTCGCGTTGAGCACGACCGCGATCAGATGCCGGCCATCGCGCGTCGCAGTGGCGAGCATGCAGCCTCCGGCGTTGTCGGTGAGACCTGTCTTCAGGCCGGTCGCGCCTGGATAAGTCCACAGCAGTCGATTCAGGTTGTGCGGATAGAAGGCCTTGTGCGTGGCCGTGGCCGTGATCGCGATCTCTTTCGTGGCGGCAATCGCGGCGAGGTCGGGATAGTACGTGTCGAGGTACGCCGCCGTATGCGCCAGGTCGTGCGCGGACATCCCATGTCCAGGCGCGTCGAGACCGCTTGGAGTCACGAAGTGGCTCGCGGTCAGGCCGATGCTCTTTGCCTTCTGGTTCATCTGCCTGATGAAGCGATCGCGCGGCACGATGCCAGTGGCGAGCGCCTCGGCGGCGTCGTTGCCAGAATCGAGGAACAGGCCGTAAAGCAGGTTGCGCAAGGTGAGCTGCTCGCCGGCGGTGAGGCCCATGACGCTGGGGATCACTTTCGTTGCCTCGGGGGTCACCTCGACCAGATGATCGAGCGACCCTGCGTCGTCCACCGCCACCATCGCCGTGATCAGCTTGGTCAGGCTCGCCGGCGGGCGCGAGGTCTCCGGGTCGCGCGCCCACAGGACCTGCCTGGCGTCGAGGTCGACGAGGTACGCGGCCTGTCCATGGATCGCCAGCTTCGGCTGCCCGTGCGTCGCGAGCCAGTAGTTAGAGAAGTCGAAGTGATCGAACGTCTTCGGCGCGGGGGCGGTGACGGCCTGGAGGTTGAACCGGAACGGCGTTGTGCGTGTACGCGCCACGTAGACGGTGGTCGCGATCGCGGCCACGATGACTCCAAGTGAGAAGAAAAATGTAAATCGCTCGCGCCGGCTCCGGTGCCGAGCGCGTGTGCGAGAGATTCCTCTTGGCGGGACGTGGGCTGGGACGGTGGGAACCCCCTGATTAGGTTGTCGAGGATTCTACTAAGTGGGAGCGTGCTCCGGCGCGTACGCAGGTGGCGGAGGCATGGCCGGAACCGTTGACGTCGTCGGTTCGTGCAGGCGCGACGCGAGCTGGTCGCTGGCGGCCTCCATCGTCTGCAGCGCCGTGTGTGAGTCCTGCGCGTTCATAAAGACCGGCTGCCCGTAGTCGTAGATCCGATAGGCCTTCCACGTCGCGGCCACCAGCTGAGTGCCATAGAACGTGTACGTGCCGATCACACCTTCGCGCGTCTCCTCGGACCACATCTGGTCGAAGACGAAGTTGCCGTGCGAGTACGTAATGAGCTTGCCCTTGTAGATCTCGATGCCCTGGTACCAGTGCGGGTGGTTGCCGATAACGATGTCCGCGCCCCAGTCGATGGCATCGTGGCCGACCGCAACAGGGTCGTCGGGCGTCGGGACGCCCGGGTCGGCCATCGGCTGGCGCTCGTACTCCTTGCCCCAGTGGAACTGGACGACCACAATGTCCGCCTGCTGCCGCGCGAAGGCGATGCCTGCCTTGAGCGCGTCCTTGTCGATCGCTCGACCGACACCGTTGAACCCGATGAAACCGAACTTGACGCCGCGCACGTCGTAGACCGCCACCGGGCCCAGCCCGGACGTGAGCATGCCGTGCTGATGCAGAAGCTGGTCGGTGAGCGTTATGCCCTGCGCCCCGTAGTTCGACAGATGGTTGTTGGCGAGGTTCACCACCTTGGCGCCCATCAACGTCAACCCGTCGACGAAACGGGCATCGCCGCAAAAAGTGAAGCTCGGCCCGGGATCGACTGCGCACCCGGCGAACAGAGGCGACTCGAGGTTGATGTAGGTGATGTCGGCGTTCTTGGTGTAGGGGGCGGTCGGGCGGAACGGCCACAGGAAGTCGTGACGCGAGGTGGCGAAGTAGTCGACGCCCCGCGCGGGTATCACGTCTCCAGTCACCAGCAGCGTTCGGATCCGGCTCGGATCGTTGGGCACAAAGTAGGTCGGGTGAAACAGGTTCTGCAGGTTGAGCGTAGGCAGCCGGCCGGTGCGGTCCGAGAACGAGGGCTGGTCGGTGAGGTCCGGCGCGGCGACTAGCGCGCGAGAGCTCGAAGCCACCGTGCTGGTCGATATGGGCGTGGTTGCGTTGTTGCAGGCGGCTAAGAAGACCAGGACCACGACCACCCGCCTCATCTGATCGGCAATTGTGCCAGCAGATCCTCGATTGCGATCAGGCGGGCGACGTACGACCGAACTGGCTCACCCAGCTCGCCGGCCGCGCGAAAAACCCGCTCGTTTCCCTCCGCACGCCGCGTTTCCAGCATCTTGGCCAGGTTGCCATCGAGGGAGCCACGAGCCAGCACCACCTCGACCATGCTTCCGACCCACGAGGCATAGAGCGCCACCTCCTGCTCGAGCGGATCCTTTCCGCCAACCGGGGACGGCGTGTGGATGTGCTCGTTCCAGAGACGACGTAGGCGGAGGAGCTCTGGGGTGTCGGCTATCAAGCTCCCGCTTTGAGCTGCGCGATCACCGCGTCCGCGACCTGGCTCGTGCCCACCGCCGTGGGGTCGTCGCGCTTCTCCTTCAGGTCGTAGGTGACGTTCTCACCCAGCGCGATTACGTTGGCGATGGCCTTCTCCATCGCGTCCGCGGCCGCCGTCTCCTCGAGATACCGCAGCATCATCACCCCCGACAGCATCACAGCCATCGGGTTCACCCGGTTCTGGCCTGCGTATTTCGGCGCGCTACCGTGGGTCGCCTCGAATACGGCGCCGTTGGTCCCGATGTTGGCGCCCGGCGCCAGTCCGAGCCCGCCGATCATCCCCGCTCCGAGGTCGGAGATGATGTCGCCGTAGAGGTTCGGGCAGCACAGCACGTCGTACTCCTTGGGGCGCAGCACGAGCTGCATGCACATGTTGTCGACGATTCGGTCCTCGAACTCGATGTCCTTGTTGCGCGCCGCGACCTGGCGTGCGACCGCGAGGAACAGGCCGTCGGTGTGCTTCATGATGTTGGCCTTGTGCACGGCGGTCACCTTATGGCGGTTGTTGCGGCGCGAGTAGTCGAAGGCAAACTGGACGATTCGCTCCGTGCCGCTGATGGAGATCGGCTTGATCGAAAGCCCGCTGTCCGGGCGGATCTTTTTCTTAAGCAAACCTGAAATCTCATCGATCAAATGCGCGGCGTCGGGCGTGCCCTGCTCGAACTCGAGCCCGGCGTAGATGTCCTCGGTGTTCTCCCGGACGATGATGAAGTCCAGGTCGTCGCGAAGGTTGCGCGCGCCCTTGTACGCCTTCACCGGCCGGACGAGCGCGTAGAGGTCGAGCGACTGCCGCAGGGCGACGTTGACGCTGCGAAAACCGCTGCCGATCGGGGTCGTGATCGGCCCCTTCAGCGCAACTTTGTTCTTGCGGACCGATTCGAGGACGTGTTCGGGGAGCGGTGTTCCGAATTCAGGGATCGCCGCCTCGCCGGCCTGCTGGACGTCCCATTCGAACTCAACCCCGGTCGCCTCGAGGACGCGGACGGAGGCGTCGCAGATCTCTGGACCGACGCCGTCCCCCGGGATCAGCGTTACGGCATGCCTACTCAATCCGTTGAAGTGGGCGTGAGTTCGCGACTACCGGTTTTTGAAATAGTCGGCGTTGATCTGGATGAAGTTGCGCCACTGCTCGGGCACCTCATCCTCAGGAAAGATGGCGTCGACCGGGCACGGATCGACGCAAGCGCCGCAGTCAATGCACTCGTCGGGGTCGATGTAATACATGTTCGCCGCGTCGTCTGAATGAATGCAATCGACCGGACAGACCTCGACGCAAGAGGCATCTTTTACGTCTATGCAAGGCTGGACGATGACGTATGCCACGTTCCGCAAGGGTACCATGCACCGTTGAATGCCCGAATCTGAGCCGAAGCCGAAACTGATCGAACTCGTGGCGCCTGGCGGGGGCCAGGGCTGGAAGGCCGTCCTGAAGAGTGGAAAGCCCGCTGTCGTGCACGAAATCCCGATTCCGCCGGCCGAGGCGACCGCGGCCGTGCCGCGCCTCCAGCGCCTCTTCGACCACCGCCATCCGGCCTGGGTCGCGGTCGAGCCGAACGAGGGGACGCCTCTCGGTTCGATCCTGTCTCGGGGACCGCTCACGCCTCCGGCCGCGGCCGCTCTCGGTGCGGCGGTGCTCTCCGGCGTGGCCGCGCTCCACGAGGCCGGCATCGCCCTGGGCGGCTTCGGCGCGGCCGCCATCCGCGTGACCTCGAACGGAGAGGTCCGCCTGGCCGGTCACCCCGCCGCGGCGGTGCGCGGGGCGCCGTCTCAGAGCGACCTTCGCGCCGACGTCCGATCCTGCGGCATGGCGGTGTGCGCCGCCTTCGGCGTCGATCCCGCGGGCGCGCCCGCTCCCGCCAACATCCCGCCGGGGCTGGTGGTGACCATGCGCTCCATGGCCAGTGGCGCGATGGGCCCGTCCGCTGACCGCGCCCAGGGGGCCCTGCGTGAGATGGCTGCGGCGCTGCTCGCCCCGGACCGGGAGGTAGCCGCACAGTCAGAGCTCGCCACCCGCGCGGGCGGACGCGATGTCCCGGCGATCACGCCCTTCCTGCCGGCCGGCACGGTTCCTCCTGCGGCGCGCGAGCCTGTGGCCGCGGCGCCTGCCCCCGCGCCGTATATCGCGCCGCCCCGACGGGAAGAGACCCCGGCGCGGGCGCCCGTGTCCTACGACGCACCGGACCGCCCCTTGCAGACGTACCCCTCCATGCCGGCCATGACCTTCCCTCCCACCCCGGCGGCCCCTGCGCCGACTTCGGCGCCAGTGCCCAGCACGCCGCCTGTACCGACCTGGTCCGACCCGCCGGCGGCCGCCGTCACCAACCCTCCGGCACCGGCCCCGGTCGAGGCCCCGCGCTGGGAACCCGAGCCGGCCAAACCTGCTCCGACGTTCGAGCCTCCCCCACCGGCACCGGTAGCTCCGCCTCCGACGTTTGCCAGCACTCCGCCTGCACCGGCTGCCCCTCCCCCGCCGTCCGCCCCCGCTGAGCCTCCACGGCAGTCGACCTGGACCCCGGTCGAGTCACCTGTCTGGAAGCCGGGAGAGACCACGCCGGCCGAGCCGCTCGGTAGCGGCACGGCCGTCGCCGAGGTCGCCCCGCCCGCCGTACCCGTGCCCGTCGCGCCGGCTCCGCCGCCCTGGCGCCCCGCTGCCTCAGTGCCGGCAGCAGCGCCGGCCCGCAGGCCGCCGCTCGCGCGTCCGCCCTCAGGCGGCGGCGCCCTGGCCCACCGGCCGCCGTGGCTCATGCCCGCGGCGGTGGCGGCGGTCATCGTCATCGTGCTCGGAATCCTCGGAGTCATCGTGCTGTCGCATCGAAGCAGTCCGACCGTCACCGGACAGGTCCACACCACGCCTTCCGCGCATGCGACGGCTTCGCCTCACGCGACCACCTCGCCTCACGCGACGCCAAGCGCGACCGCCACTGGCGGCCCACAGGCCGTGCCGAGCTTTGGCGCGACCAGCGCCGCACCGGTCAGCAAGGTGCAGATCTGCACCGTGGCCTCGCCGTGCGACATCCCCGGAGCCTCAGCCGAAACGGCAACCGCCTGCGACGTGAACTCGTGCAAAGTCGAGGTCGCGGTCTATTTCACCGCGGTTCAAAAGTCGGTCAACGTCTCCTACGTCATCAGGTTCTTCAATCGGTGCACCGGACAGACGACCGATCTGCCTGGCCCTAGTGACACCACGCCGGCGAGCGGCTACATCGTCGAGATCCCGACCGACCACTGGCCGGTGAGCATTCCCAGCGGCGTGAAGTCCGGTGCCATCGTCGCGGTGACGCAGTCGCCGGCGATCGCGGCCTCGGCGCCGCTGCTGATCGGCGGAAACACCTGCTAGCTGTTCGTCAGTAAGTAGCGCAAGAACAGGAAATCGCGGTGGCGGCGTGCGCTGAGAAGCGTGCTCCAGAGCTGGCGCTCGGGTAACAGCTCAACACCTGCCACCATGCCCAGCCGGGCGTCGACATCTCGGCCGGCGATCACGGGCGAGATGGTGACGAAAGCCTCGTTCAACAGGTGGTTTTTGATCAGCTCACCGGCCAGGTGCGGTCCGCCTTCGGTGAGCAGGACGTCATAGCCGCGCGAGCGCAGCTCGGACACGGCCGCGGCCACATCGACGCGACCGCTCTTGCCCACCTCGATCACGTCGCATGAAACCGGTAGATCCGCGAGCGCCTTCGCCCCAGCTCGGCTGGTCACGACGGTCGCTCCGCTGAGGACGGCCGGGTGTGAGGTGTCGATCTCCCCCGTGGCGGTGAAAAGCACGAGCCGCGGATCCGTCTTGCGACCGAGCTTGATTCGCAGCGCGGCGAAACTCGAGGCCATGTCGGGAAAGATGTGCCCAGGCGTCCAAAGGTGGCCCGGAGTTGAGCGCAGAGTGCCGGCGCCGAGAAGCACCGCATCAGCGCACGCGCGGAGCAACCCCATCAAGAATCGATCGGGCTGGTTGCGACCGCTGATCACCGACCCAGCAGACGGCTTATCGGCCAGGGTCACCACACCGTCGATGGACGTCACGAAGTTCGAATAGAGGACCTGGTCCGCGAATCCCAGCGAACCGTAGATGTGCTCGAGGTCCGCCGGCATCTCGTAGCGAGGCAGGTCTGCCTCGTAGAGAAGGTCGAACGGTTCGATCAGTGGTTCGACTGTTGACCCGCGATCGATAGGAACTCCGTCCGCAGCTGCGTGTCGTTCTCGTAGTTCCCTCGCCAGAAAGACGTCCATGTGCGCGAATGGCTCTCTCGGACACCGCGCATCTGCGTGCACAGGTGCATCGCGCTGAGGTGCACCGCGACGCCGTGGGGCTTGAGCACCCGCACCAGCTCATCGGCGATCTCGACCCCAACCCTTTCCTGCACCGTGAAGCGGCGCGCGAAGACGCGGACCAGACGGGTCAATTTGGAGATGCCGATGATCTC
>VBII01000339.1 GCA_005887735.1 Chloroflexota bacterium | reverse complement strand
CTTGAAGGGCCGCGACTGCATGTCTGTGCGATTATCGACGCTTCATGATTCGACAGCTTGTCCCCACTCAGGTGGATCCAAAAACCGCCGGACGCGATTTCTGGAGCCGGAATCACGAGCTTCGCAGGCGGCGGCACGAAGAGCTGCGCCCCGACGACCCGCTTGACCCCGACGACGTCGTCGAGAAATACATGAAGACGCCCAATCCCTTCGATCTGCAGCACTACTACGAGATCTCGCGCGACGGAGTGATGTTGAGCTGGTTCCACGGAGAATCCGTCGCTCCCGCCAACCCCGAATACGAGACGAACAAACATCTTCTTTGGGCCGACGCATACGTGCGGATCGAGGAGAGGCGCAAGGGAATCGCCACCGGGTGGCTGCCGGTGATCGCTCGGATCATGGACGAGCGCGGATCGACGGTCGTCGGCATGAACACGGAGCAGGCGAGCGGCCACGGATTCCTGACCTGGCTTGGCGGCAAGCCGAAGATGACCGACGTGGAGAGCCGCCTCAGGCTGTCGGAAGTCGACTGGCCGATGATGCAGCGCTGGAACGAAGAAGGCGCCCGGCGCTCACCGCAAACCAGGCTCGAGATCTACGACGGGCCGCTGCCCGAGGCGATGCTGCCTGAGTTTGCCGCGCAGCGGACCGCCCTCCTCAACACCATGCCGTTCGAGGACCTCGATATTGGGGACATCGTCATCACGCCAGAGAAGATTCGCCATTACTACGAGGTGAGCGCGCTCACCGGAGAGGTTCCGCACGAAGTGCTGACGCGAGAATCGGACGGATCCATCTCCGGCATGACCGACGTTTCGTGGTACCCGTACCGCCACACGATGCTCGCGCAGCAGTTCACCGGCGTCAGGCCCGAAACGCGGGGCCGCGGGCTGGGGAAGTGGATCAAGGCCGCGATGCTGCTTCATCTCCGAGACCTTTACCCCGACGCCGAGTGGATCGTCACTGAGAACGCCGGATCGAACGCGCCGATGCTGAAGATCAACCGCACGATGGGGTTCAAGCCCTACCGCACCGCGGTCGAGTACCAGACCACTCGCGAGCAGCTGGAGTCGCGAATCCGCTCGATCTAGCCCTGTCGGCTCTTCTGCAGGCTGCGCACGAACAGGATGATGCCCACGATGATCAGCAGTCCCGGCAACGCCGCTTTGCCCGCAGGGCCAAAGTAATCGCGGCCGCTGATGCCGAGGATCGACTCGAACACGACAAAGCCGATCAGAAAGATCATCGCCGCGATGAACATCAACGTGCGCCCGGTTCGCAGCGCGTGCAGGTCGCGATCGCGGAGTGCCTGCAGGTACATGCCCAGGCCGATGCCTCCAGGCACGACGAGCGCCCAGGCGTAAGCCCAGATCGGCCAGTCGCCGGTGCTGTTGGCGTACGCAAGCACGAGACCCAGCATCGTCACGATGCCTCCAGGAATCGTGGCCACCGATCCAAAGCTGATGAACCCGACCACCAGCAGGGTGAGACCCGGGATCAAGATGAACAGCGGCCAGCCGTTTTCGGTCAGGTCGACTCCGGATATCACGACGAGCAGGGCGAAGAGGCCGACCACGACGAGCACGATGCCGAGGGCGGCGCTGGAGCCCCCCGTGCGTCGCGGCCGCGGCGGATACGGGACAGCGTCCACATAGGGCGGCGGCGCGGTGGGGGGCTGCGGCGCCGGCTGGGCAAAGTCTTCCGGAGTCGCCTCGGGAGTCATCGTGGTGCCGGCCTGCGTCGGTTCCGCGGCCGGGCCCTCTGGTTCGATCGGTTCCGAGACTGTCTCGGGAGGCTCAGCAGCCATAGGAGTCTCAGCGGTCTCCGTCTCTTCGCCGGATGGTTTCTTGGAGGCAAAAATGTCGGGGCTTCCGGACAGCAGGTCCGGAGCCACATGCACCATGTCGTCTTTGACGCTGGCGTCGTCGGCGGACTCGTCCGGTCCCGGCTTGGGGGCGCGCTTTCGCTTGGTCATCGGCGAAAAGCTTAACCGCCATCCCTGAGGGCAAACATCGGGTTGACAGGCCCGTGGCCGTGGCCTATCTCGAGCGAATGTGCGATCGCCTCGGTGATGAAGCTCTTGGCCTGGCGGACTGCATCGAGAGGCTCTGCGCCACTCGCGAGCCAGGCGGCGATCGCGGCGGAGAAGACGCAGCCGCTGCCGTGCGTATTCCGCGTCTCGATGCGATCTGCTCGTAGTTCGATCGTCTGCGATCCGTCGAAGAAGACGTCGGTCACGACTGTCTCATCGCTGGCGTGGCCGCCTTTGACGATTGCAGCCCGCGCGCCCATCGCGACGAGGTCGCGTGCAGCCTGATGGCGCTCTTCGAGGCCGACGATCCGGCGACCGAGCAGGACTTCCGCTTCGGGCAGGTTGGGAGTGACGATCGCGGCCAGCGGAATGAGTCGCCTGCGAAGCGTGTCCACGGCGTCGTCGCGGAGCAACCGGGCTCCGCCTTTGGCCACCATCACGGGATCGACGACGAGATTGCGCACGCGATATTCGGAGATCGCGTCCGCGACGGTCGCGATGATCTCCGCGCTCGACAGCATGCCGGTCTTGGCGGATTCGACGCCGAGGTCCTCCACCACCGCCCTGATCTGCTCGCGGATCAGCGAGGTCGGCAGCTCGAGGATGTCGGTGACGCCGGTGGTGTTCTGTGCGGTGATCGCCGTGATCGCGGACGTGCCATGGACGCGCAGCGCGGCGAACGTCTTCAGGTCGGCCTGGATGCCGGCCCCGCCCCCCGAATCGGAGCCGGCGATCGTAAGCGCAATTGGAAGCTTCAAGCGCGACTCCAGCGCCGGCCGGCCCAGTAGACGGCAGCCGCGACGCCGACGCTGATGAGGCCGGAAAGGTCGGCGCCGTGGAGCGTCGAGATCAACCGGTCGTTGAAGAAGGTCGGTGTCGCCCTCAGGTTGCCGAACAGGTTGACGTAGTTGACGAAGAGCAGGCTCGAAGCCGTACCGGCAAGCCATGCGCACAGCGCCAGCGCGGGCCGGGCCTGGCCTTCGAAGACGAAAAAGCTCAGCAGCACGACCGCGGCCCAGGCGGGCGCCCACAGGTAGGTCAGGATCAGGAAGTCCTCGTACGCGACGTGAAAGTCGCTGACCAGCACCGCATAGGCCGCCAGCACGGTGCCGAGCAGGCCACAGCCGAGCGCCGTCTGCCAGCGCTGGAGCCTGATGCCCATCGCGAGCGTCACCAATCCCGCGGTGTAGACATCCAGATAGTTGGCCCAGATCTCGCCGACGACGATAAAGACGAAGAAGGGGACCGCAACCCACGTCGGCGCATGCGCGCTGATCACGGCGAGCACGCCCTGATCGGCCGCCAGCTTCGCGTCGATGGTCGGCAGCAACAGACCGAAAAGGCCGAGAAGGATCATCGGCAGCGCAACGCCCGCGACCGGCCACAGCGTGACGGATCGAGTCTTACTCGCAGCCGGCAGATATCTGGAGTAATCGCTCGCAAACGGATACCACGAGGCGACGAGCGCGAAGCACGTCATGAAGCCGAGGACGAACGCGCCGGCGTAATCGGAACCCGCCACGACCGGGCCCTGGCCCCAGTGGAATTGCGGCGCGAGAAATATGAACAGGGCGCCCGACAGCACGGCGAAGGCGACCGCCCCGTACGTCTCGAGGACCTTGATCGTCTGGTGACCGAAAACGGCCACGCCGACGCTGATCGCGGCGATGACCAGGACAAGTCCGAAGGTCAACCATCGGTTGCCGCCACCGAAGAGCTGGGCGCCCGCCTGCGCCGCGATCACGCAGTCGACCGCGAACCAACCCGTGGCCAGGAACAGAGTCAGCGCGGCACCGAGATAAGACCCGCGCAGCCCGAAGATCCCCCGCGTGAAGATGATCTGGGGCAGACCAGACCGCGGACCCGTGTTGCTGAGCAGACCCAGGATCACCGCGGCGGCAACGGTGCCGAAGGCTGTCGCGACCAGGCCGTCCCAGACCCCGAGACCGTAATAGGTGGTGAGCAGGCTGGCGGTTAAGAGGCTTGCGTAGTTGACGAAGGCGCCGGCCCAAAGAAACGCGAGGTCGCGTGGCGAGCCGTGGCGGTCGCGCGCTGGGATCGCCTCTATTCCGTGGAGCTCGACCTTGCCGAAGGAATCGGCCTGCCGGGCCGCTACATCGCTCATCGGTTCTCCCTCCGCTGGCATTACCCAGTTCAGGTTCATGCGGTCGGCGCAAAAGCGCCCTCTCAGCCCGCGTGGCGCGAGCTCCCGTCAGAAAGCGATGTTACTGGTGCGCTAGGTCTGGCGCCACGGCGCCGGCAGGAGGTGCGCCACGATTCGATACACCTCGGGATTCAGCGCCAGTCCGAGGTGGCTGCCATGCACCTCGATCGAGTTGAGGTCATGGCGCAGGCATGCCTTCCAGTTGACGACTCCGTCCGAGCGCGAATAGATGGACGTGGTCGGAACGCGCGGCGCGGCGCGCAGGTCGCGCAGGAAGCGCATCTCGACCGAGGCCGGGTGGCCGTAGCGAACCGCGTTGAAGAGATGCGCTGCGTGCACGCCCGCCATCGTCAGCGGATGCACGTCGAAGGGGTCGTTGAGCGGAGAGCCGAGTGTGATCACCTGCTCGACCAGGTCCGGCTTGCGATGCGAGAGGACTTTCGCGAGTACCCCTCCGCGACTGTGGCCGATCACCGAGACGCGAGAGGCGGACTTGCGATGCATCGCGACCAAGGTGTCGATGAGCGGCCTGAGCATGACCTCCGAATACATCACGTTGAAAGCCACCCCGGCGAGGCGCGGGCGGTAGCCGACGCGGCGCAGCCAATCGAACTGGGTGCGAAGCGTCCAGTCGCCCGCAAGAAAGCCCGGGATCAGCAGAACCGGCTTGCGGAGGCCCGGCGGCACATCGTCTCCGCGGAAGACCGGATCCCGGATCAGACGGAGGAACTCGAAAGAGAAGCGCCCTTCGAGCCACATCGGCGGGATGGGATCCCAGCGCCCCATGTGCCGCAGTTGGGGAATGATGGAAGCGGAAACCTGCAGCCGTCCGGGGCGCCGGCTATGGGGTGGTTCTGAGGCGGATGCCACTTGTGTGTGCTGAGCGCTTCTCCGTTATGAAGCCGCGGCGGGCTCCGACGCGATTCTATATGCCATCCACCGATTGAGCGCCTCGATGAAGAGTCCTGGTGTTTCCAGCATCGGAACGTGGCCGACGCCCTCCAGGATCTCGAGGCTCCAGTCCGGACGCCTTCGGCAGAGCTCGACCGCTGCTGAGATGGGAATCACACGATCGAGGCCGCCGTGAATCACCAGCGTGGGGGCACGCACGGCGAGGACGCGGGTCCAGAAGCGGGGATCCGCCATCCGAAGCCCGATCGAGCGCGAGGCCTGAACGAGGGCGCGCGCGTTCTGCCGTCCGAGGTGTGCGCGCTCGCGGGTGAGCCGGACGTGTGCTTCGACGACGGCGGGGTCGACCCGAGACGGGTCGGCGCAGACGAGCTCCAGAGCCCGCTTGACCAAACCCTCTGGGCCCAGGGTCTGGACGTGACGGTCGAGCAGGGTCTGCGCCAGGCCGGGGACCGTGAGCGTGGCCATGATTCCGAGCATCGCGGGCTCGGGCCGGCGGACGTGCGCGCCGGGGATGGCCGGATCGACAAGGACCATTGACGTCACCCATTCGGGCTTGGTGTACGCCTCCACGATTGCGATATGGCCGCCCATCGAGTTGCCCATCAACACGGCGGGCTCGCCGATCACCGTTGCGATGAAATCGTGCACCAGCTGAGCGTTGGCCCCGACCGTGGCCGCACGGCCGAACAGCGGCGTCTCCCCGAAGCCGGCCAGGTCGATGGCGAGGGCGCGATGGGTTTCCGCGATCTGGGGTCCGACCGCCATCCAGTTGAGGGCGCTTCCGGCGAGGCCGTGCACCATGAGCAGAGGCTGACCTGACCCACCGAAGTCGAGGTAGTGGACCGGGCCATGCAGGTCTGCGACTTTATGCCGCAATGCGTCATGGATGGTACGCCAGGATCCCGGAGGCAAGACGCAGCAGGATCTCCGCCACAGCGGCGGGTGTCCGGCGACCGTCTTTGTAGAGCAGGTCGAAGACGGCAAAAGAGCTCAGGGCGGCGAGCACGTCCTCGGCTTCCTTCAGGGAGCAGCCGGCACG
>VBII01000338.1 GCA_005887735.1 Chloroflexota bacterium | reverse complement strand
CACCCAACCATACTGATTGAGAGTCGTCTTCACGCGGCGTTTGGACGTGTACTCGATCCCGCTCGATACTCCGTGCTCAAAGACGACGTTGGCCACTCTCGCATTGGGGTCGGCCGCTGCCGGCGTGTAGTCATTGCGCCGCAAGAGCCCCGTTTTCGTGTCGAACCAGAATCGCTGGATGCGGCTGTGCACGGGCAGGTTGGTTCCATAGTCTGCTTGCAGGAGGCCGTCGTGCAGCTCCGTCCACTGGACGTCGATTCGCATCAGCTGGTAGGGGAGCGTGTAGTAGCCCCAAAAGGCATAGCCCAAGAAGTACAAGAGGTTCAACCGATCCCACTTGGTGCTGATGCTTGCGTTCTGGAGATGCTGCCTTGCATCGGCGCGCTGTTCGAGGATCCTGCCATCTGGCGCCGTGATCATCACGCCGAAGCCGTCGAGTATCCCGGTGTCACCTGATTCATCCACCGGTGTGATGACGGTATGCGGGCGCTGAACTTCCACCGTGATTTTGGCGTGAGGTGGGATGTTCATGCCCTTGAGTTGAAACAAGAGTCCCCCCACGGTCACCGTGCTCTCCACCTCGGTCGCAGCTTTCCAAACAGCCTCCCCGCCGTACGCCTTGAGCGCCCGAGCCGCGGTGGGGGATAGTTCCCCTCGGACCGAAGGCGTCGCGTTCATTGGCGAGCCCTGGTCCAGGGCAGCCGGGGTCAACGTATTCTCATACACAGTCCACAGCGCAAAGGTGACCAGCAAAGCCAGCAGCGATCCAAGGACTGCTGCCACAACTCTGACCGGCGTGGACCTCCCTCTTCTTTTTGGGACCGTCATGTCCACGTCATTGCAACCAATATCAAATCACGCGACCGAATGACATCACTTGGACCTTGGAGGAAGACGCTTTACTCCGCGGCAACGACTATCGTCGTCAGGTAGACGAAATGAGGACCCGCCCGTCACTGTTTGAATTCGCCGGGGGCCAGGAGGCCTTCCTCGCCCTCGCGGCCGCGACCCACGAGCGGTGCCTCAAGGACCCGGAGCTCAACCACCCGTTCTCCCACCACATCAGCCCGAGGCACACCGAAAACCTGGCCGCGTACTGGGCCGAGGTCCTTGGCGGTCCACCCCGGTATTCGAAGAATCTGGGCGGGCACTCCGGGATGCTTTCAATCCACGCAGGAGAGGGCGCCCCCGAGGACATGGGGGACCGGTTTGCCGCGTGCTTCATCGCGGCCATGGACGACGCCCGGCTGCCCAGAGATGCCAA
>VBII01000337.1 GCA_005887735.1 Chloroflexota bacterium | reverse complement strand
GCCCTCGGGATCCTGCTTCTCGGTGCGGTTGATCGACAGTGCGGTCAGCGCGCGGACGCGAGCCCAATAATCTTTTGGGTCGACGAGGGCCAGAGCGCCCCGCCAGATCACCTCAGCTTCGTCGAATCTTTCCCGCGTCCACGGAACCCACCCCGCGAACAGCCGGGACCGGACGATCGCCCAGGAATCGCCCAGCTCTTCAGCCGCAAGCAGGGAGCGGCTCAAGAGACGCTCGGCCTTGTCGACATCACCCTCGAAGTTGATGGCTATGTCGCCCAGGTATCGAGTGGCGAGGGCCAGCGCGAACGGATCGGGCTGTGTCTCACCGAGAGCCACAGCTCGGCTCAGAGCCTCGGTGGCGGCGGGATAGTCGGCGAGCCAGTAATAGGACTCGCCCATGCCGGCCAGGATTCTGGCCTCGCGCACGCCCCATCGCGACTCCTGACCGGCCATGGCCAGCGCTCGCTCGTAACGATCGATCGCGGTGCGGCTCTCCATGCGCCGTCGCGCCCGAACGCCGGCGACGAGCAGCGCGTCCGCGGCGCGATCCGGCAGCCTCTGGTCGCCGGGGTCGAGGTCGAGGGAGGCGAGCGCCGCAAGCTCGAGGTGATCGGCGGCGAGGGACCGATGATCCCGATCCAGCAGAAACTGAGCCACCAGCTCGTGCAGCCGCACGCGCTCCCTCTTGGCCACGCTGGCGTAGACCACTTCTTTCAAAGTGGAATGTCGCAGCCGCCAGCGTTGCGGCTTGCCTGGCTCAGGGTCGCGCACGACGATCTCGGCGTCCTCGAGCTCCTGCAGCTCCTGCGCGGTGACCTCTCTGTCGACCACCGCGAGCTCCATCAGGTCGAAGGCGTACTTGAACACCGACGCGTGGCGCGCCAGCTCGCGCAGCCTCGAGGGCATGGCGTCCAGCCTCGCGCTGACCACCGCCTGGACCGTGGGCGGCACCCTTCGAGGACGTTGCCCGTCCGCGCCGTCCCGTGACGGCATCAGCATGCCGGTCGTTTCGATGATGAAATACGGGTTGCCGCCCGCCCGCTCGGCGATCTCCAGCGCCTCGCCATCGCCGATGCGCCCTCCCCCGGCGTGGCGGGCCAGCTGCACCGACTCGTCGCGGGTCAGGGCGTGCAGCCGAATCAGCACCGAGTTGTCGCTGCCCGAGCCCCACGCCGGCCGCTGCTCGATGAGCTCGTCTCGTGCGAGTGTGAGGGTGAGCGCCCGGCGAGGGGTTTGTCCGCTCACGCCCAGGCGCTCGATGAGATCCAGCATTGGAGCTTTCAGGGCATGGGCGTCCTCGAACATGATCAGCACCGGGTGATCCCGAGCAAGTCCGTCGATCACGGAAAGAAACCCCGCCTGCACCTCATGAACGAACGCTGTCTCGTCGCGGCTCTCGCCTTGTCCGAACAACCGGGCGAGACGCTGCACCGTTCGCTCTGGGTTTGACGTTCCGTCGATGCGGGCGACGAGCTCTCGGAGCCGAATGCGAATCGTTTCCGGGTTGTCCTCTGCGCCGATGCCTGCGAGGTCGCCGATGATGGCGGCCGCTGGGGAAAAGGTCGCGGTGTCCGTGTGGGCTCGCGTCTGCCCGCGGAGGATCACGACCGCTGCGCTTACGCCCGCTGCGAGCTCGTCGGCCAGGCGCGACTTGCCGATTCCCGCTTCGCCGATCACCGTCAAGAGCACCGGACGGCCGCTTGTGCTCGCGAGGCCGAGGCTCTGGCCGACGATGGCCTGCTCGCTGGCTCGACCGACGAATGGAATTGTCCGCCGGACCGAGCGCGCCGTGATCTCTTCGACCGGGAATGCCTCGAGCACTGAATCAAAACCCTTCGCGCGGATTCGTCGACGCCGGCCGTAGGACACGTTAGGGGCGGTGAGAAGATGGGTCGTCTTTCCGACCAGGATGTGCCCGACCTGAGCGGCGGACTGGAGCCGCGCCGCCATGTTCACCACGAGACCGGTGACCAGCAGCTCGCCGGTCGGCGAACGGCCGACCGCCGCCTCGCCCGACTCGATGCCGATCCGGACCTCCAGCGACTGGTCCAGCCCAATCGACTCCGACAGGCGCCGCACTCGCTCGCGAATCGCAAGTCCGGCGCGGACCGCGCGAAGCGCGTCGTCCTCATGGACATGCGGTAGACCGAAGACGGCCATCACGGCATCACCGATGAACTTCTCGGGCCGGCCGCGCAGCGCGATCAGCTCTTCTGACGCAGCGTCGAAGAAGCGGCCCAGCAGCTCACGCGTCCGCTCCGCATCGACCCGCTGAGCCAGGCCTGTCGAATCGGCGAGGTCCGCAAATAGGACCGTGACGATCTTGCGTTCTTCGGTGTCGATCAGCGGGCCCGCCGACGCGCCGCAGTTCGGGCAGAAGCGCGCACCTTCCGGGATGGGGAGCCCACAGACGGCACAAGCCCTCACCATTTAAGGAGGATATGCTGCTTTCTCGATGAGTGACCCCAAGCTCAAGGCGCTCGGCCAGGTTCCACTCTTTGCGCACTGTTCGAGAAAGGAGCTGGAGTTCGTCGCGTCCAGGGGCGACGAGCTCACGGTGCCGGCGGGGCAGACGCTCACGCGTGAGGGCCGCCCAGGCGACACGTTTTATGTGCTTCTCGACGGCGAAGCCGAGGTAAAGATCAACGGTCGGCGTAGACGTGTCTTGAAAGCGGGCGACTTTCTGGGTGAGATCAGCATGGTCGATCGTGGACTCGCCACTGCCACCGTGACGACTCTGACCGATGCTCGCATGTTCGTGATGAGCCACGCCCAGTTCCGCGACGCCATCAAGGGAAGTGATGCTTTGATGCTCAAGGTGCTGGTGGCGATGGGGGAGCGTCTAAGAGCCGATCTCGCCGCCCGTCGCTGAGCTTGGACCTCACCAATCAGACCTACGTGATCTTCATCAAGACCAAGGGATCGTCTGAGCGTTACTACCGCGACGAGGCCGGCTGGGTGAAGGTGTCCTCCCGAGGGCGAAAGTTCCGGGCGACTGCAGAGCAAGTCTTGAACCACGTCCTGGCGGCGCTCGCCGGAGTCAAACCCAACGTGACGATCGACGTCGAGCACCACGAACCGGCTTCATAAGCGATGGAGCCACCGGCGGAAGAGGGGTGCTTCCGCGCGGTGACTGTCGGGAGTGGGTGTCTAGCGGACCTGCATCCCCGAGGGTGAGACGACATACCAGGGTCCGCCAAACGCGTCGATGTTCTGGCCGGTGATGTCGCCCGGCTTCTTGTCGGCGATGAAGTAGTACAACGGGTGTCCGGCGTACGTGACTTCGGTCGCCCCGTCGCCGCGCGTGGTCGTGCCGAGCAGGGAAGGGTTCACACCGTTCAGCGCC
>VBII01000087.1 GCA_005887735.1 Chloroflexota bacterium | reverse complement strand
TACCTTTCCCGGCCTGAAATCGCAACCACTGGGGTCCGCGCGGCTTGCCGCGGGCGGCGGTTTCAGGCCGAAGCGACGATAGCGCCGGTTGGCCTGGGTCTCGCAGGCCCCGGGCCAACACACCGACGTGATGAGGGATCCCGGCCGGCTTCAGTAACGGCGTGCCGCAGGGCCAGCGGCGCCATCCTCGCGCCTTACAGTAATCGCGTCTGCTGGGATTCGGCTTGCGGTGGTGTGACGCCGATGTGCCGGTAGGCGAGCTCGGTCGCGACCCTGCCTCGGGCCGTTCGGGCCAGGAAGCCGATCTGGATCAGGTAGGGCTCATTCACGTCCTCGATGGTCTCCGGCTCCTCCGACAGAGACGTCGCCAGCGTGTCGAGCCCGACCGGGCCGCCCTTGAACTTGACGATCACCGTCTCGAGCAGCTGGCGGTCCAGCGGTTCGAGGCCGAGCTCGTCGACCTCGAGCTTGCCGAGCGCTATCCGAGTGGTGTCGACCGTCGCCCGGCCGTCACCACGCACCTGAGCGTAGTCGCGCACCCGGCGGAGAAGCCGGTTGGCGACTCGAGGCGTGCCGCGCGCTCGGCGTGCGATCTCGGAGACGGCGTCGTCGTGGATCTCGATATCGAGGATCCGGGCCGACCGACCCACGATCTTCTCCAGCTCCGGCTTGGTGTAGAACTCGAGCCTGTAGACCGCGCCGAACCGATCCCGGAGCGGCCCGCTGAGGAGTCCCTGGCGCGTCGTGGCGCCGACGCATGTGAAGTGAGGCAGCGGCAACGTGGCAGCGCTTGCCCCCACCCCTTTGCCAAGGACGGCATCAAAACGGAAATCTTCAAGCGCCGGGTACAACGATTCCTCGACCACGGTGTTCAGGCGGTGGATCTCGTCGATGAAGAACACGTCGCGCGTGGTGAGGTTCAAGAGAATCGAGCCGAGGGCTCCCTGGTGGTCGATGGCCGGTCCGGAGCTGACCTTGATCGCGACCCCGAGCTCGTTGGCGATGATGTGCGCGAGCGTCGTCTTGCCCAGGCCCGGGGGGCCGCACAGCAGGACGTGCTCGACGGGCTCGTCGCGCCGCCGTGCGGCCTCGAGCAGGATGCTCAGGTTCTCGCGGACCTGCTCCTGTCCGACGTACTCGGCGAGGAACCGAGGCCGCAGCGTGAGGTCGAACTGGTCGTCATCCGAGCGCGCGTCGAGCACCTTGTCCTTTGTCATTTGCGGCCCAGCGATCTGAGAGCGGTGGCCAGCGCCTCCTGGGTGGAGGGAGATTCCTTCCAGTCAACCGACTCGAGCCCGGAACGGGCTTCCTGTGACGAATAGCCGAGATTGCGCAAAGCGGATTCCACCGCCTTGGGAACGGCGCCATCGCCGGCAAGGGCGGCTGCCCGCGGCACCACCTCGAGCGCGGCGACCGCGTCGAGCCTCGGCTTGAGCTCGATGATCACCTTCGCCGCGGTGCGAGGGCCGACGCCGCTGGCCCGCCTGATCGGCGCTGCATCCTCGCTCATGATGGCGCGCTTGAGGACCTCGAGGCTGGAGGCGCTCAGGATGTTCAGCCCCACCTTCGGTCCGACGCCGTCGACCTGGATCAGCATCTCGAACATCTCCAGCTCGTCGACGGTAGCGAATCCATAGAGGGCGAGCTGGTCCTCACGGACCTGGGTGTGGATGTGCAACTCGACGTCACCGCCCGGCGGCGGAAGCTGCTGCCTGGTTTGCGTCGCCACGCTTACGAGGTATCCGACGCCGCCCACGTCAAGCACCACGAAGTCGGCGCCTGCGCGTCGCACGACCCCGGTCAGATGCGCGATCACTGAATCGTCGCCCGACTGAAGCGCCGGCTGCGCGCGTGGCACAGCGCGATCGCGATCGCGTCCCGCGCATGGTCGTCGAGCTTGCCTTCAGGCATCTTCACCTGCGCCGCGAGCATGCGTCCGATCTGCGTCTTGTCCGCGTTGCCGTACCCGGTGAGGATGACCTTGACCTGGCTCGGCTTGTACTCAAACACCGGCACTCCGCACTCCTCGAGCACGTTGAGAATGGCGCCGCGGGCTTGCGCCACCCCGACGGCGCTGGTCGCATTGCGGCCCATGAAGAGCTCTTCGATCGAGGCCTCGGCCGGCGGATTCTCGGTGATGATCGCGCGCAGGTGATTGGTGATCGCGAGCAGCCGCGCGCCGTCGCGGCCGGGGATCGTGACCACGGTGCTGCATGAGAGGACCAGGTTCGGTTCAGCAAAAAGCGCGAAGCCGGTCCCGGCCAGACCTGGGTCGATTCCCAGAATCAGTCCAGGCGCGGGTGAGGACCACGGTCCTCCCCCGCGGGCCCCCTCCTGTGACTTCCACAGGGACGACTGGGAGGCGCTTGGTGGGACGACATCTGGGGGACGGCCGGAGTGAATCCGGCCTACAGGCGATCTCTCAACTTTTTTCATTCACACCTGTGCTGAAACGCGTTCAAGGACGTCAGACGGGATGTCGAAGTTGGCGTAGACCTGCTGGACGTCATCGTCCTCTTCCAGTGACTCCATAAGCCTGAGCACCGCGGCGGCTTTGTCCTCACCGACCGACACGGTCTGCTTCGGCTGCATGGTGACCTCGGCGTTCTCGACCGTGACGCCAAGGGCTTCCATCGCGGCCTTCACCTTCTCGAAGGCGTTGGGCGGCGTGGTGATCTCGACGGACTTGCCGTCGACCTGAACGTCGTCGGCCCCCGCCTCGATCGCGGCCAGGCCGACCTCCTCTGGATCGTGCCTGCCGGTGTTGACGGTGATGACTCCCTTGCGCTCGAACATCCAGCCGACGGCGTTGCTCTCGGCGAGGTTGCCGCCCAGCTTGGAGAATCGGTGCCGGATCGATGCCGACGTGCGGTTGCGGTTGTCGGTGAGCGCGTCGGCCATGATGGCCACGCCCGCGGGTCCGTATCCCTCGTAGCGGACCTCTTCCAGCCTCTCCCCGCCGAGCTCCCCCGTCCCCCGCTCGATCGCGTTCTTGATCTTGTCGGTCGGCATGTTGATCTCACGCGCCTTCTGCATCGCCAGGCGCAGGCGGAAGTTGCCGTCTGGGTTGCCCCCGCCCTCACGCGCCGCGATCGTGATCTCACGGCTGGCGCGGGTGAACGCCTGGCCGCGCTTGGCGTCGACGATCGCCTTCTTGTGCTTGATCCCGGCCCATTTGGAATGGCCCGACATCAGATGCAGGCTCCGAACATGCTTTCGATCATTTTAGTTCGATATACCGTCTGCGAGCCGACAAAACATCTCCGGGCGCGGGCTCCGGTGAATCCAATCCCACCTTCTCTCCATTGATCCGGACGCCGCCCTGCTCCACCAACCGGCGCGCCTCATTGCGGCTCTTGGCAATGCCCGTGTCGACGAGGACGGTCACCAGATCTGCCGACCCTTTGACCCATTGCTCCCGCTGGTCAGGAATCTCGCGCTTCCGAAACTTTGTGTTGAAGTCCTCCTCCGCACGTCGAGCCGCTTCCTCGCCGTGGAGACGCTTGACCAGCTGGCGCGCCAGCGCGGCCTTGGCGTCACGCGGCCCGAGGCCCAACAAATCGGCCTGTTGTTTCGGGTTCAGGCCGGAGACCAGCCGCACGTACCTCTCGATCATTCCGTCGGGAATCGACATGGTCTTGCCGTAGATCTGCTCCGGGGCTTCGTTGATCCCGATGTAGTTGCCCAACGACTTGCTCATCTTCTGGACCCCGTCGGTCCCTTCCAGGAGCGGGAAGACGGCGACGTCCTGCGGCTCCTGGCCATAAGCCTTCTGGATCTCGCGGCCGAACAGAAGATTGAAGAGCTGGTCAGTGCCGCCGATCTCGACATCAGCGTGCACGGCGACCGAGTCGTATGCCTGGTTGAATGGGTACAGGATCTCGTGCGCTCCGACCGCGGCCCGGGATTTGATGCGCTCCGCAAAGTCCTCGCGCTGCAGGACCTGCTGCAGCGTGGCTTTGGCCAGCAGACGAAGGATGTCGGCGGCCGACATCGAAGCGAGCCATTCGGAGTTGTGCCGGACCTCGACCTTTTTCCGATCGAGCACCAGATCGAGCTGCTTGAAATAGGTCTCGGCATTCTTCTCGACCTGATCTTCGGTCAGCATCGGCCGCGTCTCAGAACGTCCACTGGGGTCGCCGATCATTGCTGTGTAGTCGCCGATGATCACGACCACCGTGTGGCCTTCGTCCTGAAACATTCGAAGCGTGTCGAGCACGACCAGGTGCCCCACGTGAAGGTCCGGAGCGGTGGGATCCAGCCCCAGCTTCACGCGCAGCCGATCGCCGCGCTCGAGGCGCGACTTAAGGTGATCCTCGACGTGGACCTCCACCGCCCGCTCGCGCAGGCGGCGGAAAAAGTCGTTACTCACCGCGGCGCCCTAGGGGTTGACCGGATTCGGACCGAAGTAGATCTGTGGATCTCCGGGCAGCAGAGGCTGGAACAGGGCGATGATCGGCTTGTCGATCGCGTTGACGAGGCTGACCATGAACGCCGAATGGTGTACCGAGTCGCGCAGGTTCTGCTGCGTAGCGTCGAGCTGGCTCCCGCCGATCGGGTTGGCCGCCTGCCCGAGCTCGTAGACGACGACGACCGACAGCAAGAAGGCAGTGATCAGCCCCAACGCTGTGCCGAGGGTTCGGTTCAGGACGACGGCCGGGACCTGGATTTGTCTGTGCGCGATCTGGGTCGCGGCCTCGACCAGGAGCAGCAGGAAGACGATGATCCCGAAGAAGCCGTAGATGCGGCCATCCGGCACTTCCATGTTGGAGGTCTGTTGCAAGATGCCGCCCGCCTGCAGGCCCAGGTTGGTCGCTGCCCATACGGCAACGAACAGCGCGATGAGGCCGATGAACCGCCGGATGAGGCCGCTGAAGAACCCGCCCACGCCGTACGCGGCGAGCAGCACGATTGGAAAGATGTCGATCCACGTCACTTGGTGCGTCCCCCGAAACAGCACGCAGATGCGTGCGCAAGCCGCGCCGGTATCACTCTCGGAACCTGGCTCGGTGTCTTTTCTCCAGTCCCAGCTTGATCTCCGCCATCACCTTATCCACTTCGGCGTCCGTCAGGGTGCGCTCAGGGCTTCGGAAAGTCAAGGTGAACGCAATGCTCTTATGACCCTCGGGAACCTGGGCGCCGCGGTACTCGTCAAACGCGTGGACATGCTCCAACAGGTCGCCGGCCAGCTCCTTGATGGCGGCGTGCAGCACCCCTGCCGCGACCGTGTCCTCCACTATCGCCGCAAGGTCGCGCTGCACGCCGGGGAAGCGCGGCAGAGGCTGGGCCCGCGGTATGCGCGATGCGGCAACGACCGGCTCGACATCGATCTCGAACGCGACCACCCTTCCGTCGATCCCGGCCCCTGCGGCCACCGTCGGGTGCAGCTCGCCGATGTAGCCGAGCTGCCGGCCGTCCAGCATGACCGCGGCGCACCGGCCTGGATGAAACAGCTCGGTCGACGCCCTGTCGTAGATGCAAGGCGGCGCCGTCATCGCGGCTATGCAGCCGTCGAGCACGGCCTTGAGTCGATACACGGCATCTCGGCCCTCGTCCGCCGTCTCCCCCGCTGAGGCGACGGCGGCCAGCCGCAGCGGCTCCTCGGGCTGAGCGCTGTTGTGCTCGCCCACCCGCGCGAGGTAAGCCTCAGCAATCTCGTGGATGCGGATGTCGGGGCGCCCGCGGTCGCGATTCAAAGCCATCGCCTCGATCAATGAAGGCAGCAGAGACGTGCGCAATGTGTCCATGTCGTCGCTCAGCGGGTTGGAGACCCGCATCGCGTGGGCCGCGATGCGAAGTGCCTCCAGCTTCCGGCCGGAAACGAGCGCGGGATTCCACGTCTCCGTAAAGCCCGCTCCCGCCAGGACATCGCGGACCGCGTCAAGCCGGCGATCGAGGCTCGGCGTGGCCGGGGTCCATCTCTCGTGGCGGCGGCCGGGCAGCGTCGCCGGCACGCGGTCGTATCCGTAGACTCGCCCGACCTCTTCGACGAGGTCCTCGGGAATGGTGACGTCGAGCCGGAACACAGGCGGCAGCACGTCCCATTCGCCGTCGCCCATCACCTTGACGTGGAAGTTGAGGCGCTTGAGGATCGACTCGGCTTCCTCGAGCGGTACATGTGTACCCAGCACGTCATCGATCAACGCCGGTCTCAGGTTCACGCGGACGGGCTGCTGCGGACGCGGATAGATGTCCGCCCATTCGCGGTGCACGGTGCCGCCGGCCAGCTCGGCGATCAGGGACGCAGCGCGGCGCGCACCAGCCAGCGCCAGCTCGGGCGGCAGCGCCCTTTCGAATCTCGCGGACGCCTCGGTGCGGAGGCCGAGAGCACGTGAGGTCTGCCGGACGCTGGGTCCGCTGAAGTTCGCGGACTCGAGAAGGATGTCGGTGGTCGCCGTCGTCACCGCCGTCTCCTCGCCACCGATCACGCCCGCGATGGCGACCGGGCGCAGCGCATCGGCGATGACGAGCATGTCCGGCGTCAGGTCACGAACGACGCCGTCCAGCGACAGCAACTTCTCCTTTTCGCGAGCACGCCGCACGTGGATCGCAGGTCCGCTCAACCTCGCGAGGTCGAAGGCGTGGAGCGGCTGCGCGTACTCGAACAGGACGTAGTTGGTGATGTCGACGATGTTGTTGATCGGTCGCACCCCGCACGCGCGCAGCCTCCGCTGCATCCAGTCGGGGCTCGGTCCGACCCTGACGCCCTTGACCACACCGCCGATGTAGCGGCTGCACAGGTCCGGGTCATCGATGGTGACCTTTACCAGGTCGCGACCTGGCGGATCCGCGGTGCCTGTGAAGGCCGGCATGAAGTCGCGCTTCATCGGGCGGTCGAGGCCGGCTGCGAGCTCACGCGCCACACCGAGATGGCCCATGCAGTCCGGGCGGTTGGATGTGACCTCCGCCTCCATGATCGCCTGGCTGGGGATGATCGAGGTCAGTGGATCCCCGGGCTTGCCGCGATCGAGGATCAGGATGCCGGAGTGATCCTCGCCGAGCATCAGCTCGTCCGCCGAGCAAAGCATTCCGCTCGCTTTGAAGCCGGCGATGTTCATGTCCTTGACCACCTTGCCGTTGGGGACCGTCGTGCCGGGCAGCGCGACCGGGACGAGACTGCCGGGGACCGCGTTCGGAGCGCCCGCGATGATCTGCTGAACGTGGTCGCCGAGGTCGACCTGGTGAATCCATAGCGGGTTGCGCGACTTGGGGTGCGGCTTCTGCTCCAGCACCTTGCCAATCACGATCTGCGAGAGATCGACCATCGTCAGCGACTCCACCTCGACCCCCAGGCGCGTAAGTACGTCGGCGGCATCTTTCGGCGTCACGCCTTCGAGGTCGAGGAAATCGCCAAGCCATTCGTATGAGATCCGCATTGGGTTAGTTGTGTCAGCCCCTCCGGCGCTTCGCGCCACCTCCCCATGAATGGGGAGGAGACTTGACCATTAGAACTGCTCCAGAAAGCGCAGGTCCGATTCGTAGAACAGCCGCATGTCGTCTACGTCGTGCTTCAGCATCGCCATGCGCTCGATGCCGAAACCCCAGGCGTAGCCATTCCACTGCGTCGGGTCGATGCCGCCGTTGCGCAGCACCTGCGGATGCACCATGCCGCATCCGCCGACCTCGAGCCACCCCTTGTGCCGGCAGCTCTTGCACCCCATGCCGCCGCAGATCCCGCAGGACACGTCGAACTCGAAGCTCGGCTCTGTGAACGGAAAGAAGCTTGGGCGAACGCGGACCCGGCGTTCCCGGCCGTAGAGCGACTGGATCATGTAGAGCAGGGTTCCTTTCAGGTCACCGAACGTCAGACCCCTGTCCACCGCAAGGCCTTCGACCTGGCTGAAATAGGGAAGGCGCGTCGCTTCAGGCGCGTCGCGTCGATAGCAGCGACCCGGAGTGATGATGTAGATCGGCGGCTCCTTGATGCGCAGCATCGCGTGGATCTGCACAGGCGATGTGTGCGCGCGCAGCAGCAGCTCGGGGCTGAAATAAAAGGAGTCCCACATCTCGCGCGCGGGATGTCCGGCCGTGATGTTGAGCGCCTCGAAGTTGAACCACTCGGTCTCCACCTCCGGTCCGAGCTCGACCTGGTAACCGAGGGACTCGAGGATGGTCTCTATCTGGCGACGCACCTGGGTCAGGACATGGATGTGGCCGCGCTCGAGCGGCGGACCCGGGAATGTGACGTCGATCGCCTCCGTCTCGGCAAGGTCCGCCAGGCGGCTCGCTTCCAGCTGGGAGCGCCGGGCGGAGAGCGCCTCCTCGATCGTCCGCTTGGCCTCGTTGACGGCCTTGCCGAGGGCCGCCCTCTCCTCGGGGTTCAGCGCACCGATGCCCTCGAGAAGCTTGCTCACGCGGCCGCTCTTGCGACCGAGGTACTCGACCTCGACCCGCTCGAGCTCGGTTGCAGTCCGGGCTTTGCCGATTGCGGCAATCGCCTCCGCCGTAAGCGCCGAAGGGTCGGTCATGGACGACGCCGCCTGATCTCGAAAAGGATCAATGCGGCCGCGGCGGCCACGTTGAGCGATTCGACGCCCTCGGTGAGCGGCACGGTGACCAACTTGAGGTCCTTGCGGGACAGGCCGTGGGTCTCACTACCGAGCACGATCATGCCCGCAGACTCTATCGGCGCCTCGGCTAGCGCTGCACCGCCGGCAGGCGAGGCCCCAAAGCCGTTGAGCCCGTCGAGGTCCTTCCAGTGCGCCCTGGCGACCTTGAGGCGGAACACGTTTCCAGCGGAGGCGCGCACCGCTTTC
>VBII01000086.1 GCA_005887735.1 Chloroflexota bacterium | reverse complement strand
GTAAGGGCTCGCCTCAGATCGATTTCCACGCCGCCCTGTTTCTGATCATCGGCAGCGTGGTGGGCGTGTACCTCGGAGCCCGGCTCTTGAGCCGGATCCCAGAACGCCCTCTCCGCATCGCGGTCGCCGTCGTGCTCGGCTTGGTCGGAGTGAAGGAGCTGGTGTTCCCGTGAGCTGGCGCGACATCGTGGCGGTGGTGGGCGGCTTCGGCGCCGGCTTTCTCTCGGGCACGATCGGGATCGGTGGCGGACTGCTGTTCGTGCCCACGATGACGCTCGGCTTCAGCGCCTCCCAAGCCATCGCCCAGGGCACGTCCCTGGTCGCTATCGTGCCTACGGCCATCGTCGGCGGGGTCACGCACTTCCGGCAGGGCAACGTGGTGCTCGACGCGGCGCTGTGGATGGGAGGTGGGGGAGTGCTCGGCGCCGTGATCGGCGCCCTGGTGGCGGTTGAGGTGCCGGGTCCGCTGCTGGCCCGAGTTTGGGGCGCGTTCCTGGTCTTCAGCGCCTACCGGCTCGCCGCGCAGGCGGTAAGGCGCCCGGTTAAGGAATCGGATTGACTTCCAGAGGCCTAACGGCGTAACTTCCTCGGCGGAAACGGTACGTACGAGTACCAGGGCGTTATACAGCCGAGGAGCACGAATACCGAGATGATTTCGTTCGAGCTGACCGACGAGCAAAAGGAGATCCGGGATTGGGTCCACAGCTTCGCCGAGAAGGAGATCCGTCCGGTCGCTCACCAGTACGACGAATCGGAGGAGTTCCCCTGGCCGATCGTCAAGAAGGCGGCCGAGGTGGGCCTCTACGGAACTGAGTTCCTCGAGCAGACCTTTGGCGACGGTACGGGGATCATGCCCGCGCTCGTGGCCGAGGAGCTGACCTGGGGCTGCGCCGGGATCGCGCTCGCCATCCAGGGCACGGGCCTGCCGGTGGCGGCGATCTTCTCCCAGGGCACCCCCGACCAGATCTCGACCTGGATCCCAGCCTGCTTTGGCACACCCGAAAAGCCGGCCCTTGGCGCCTTCGCGGTCACCGAGCCGGACGCGGGCTCGGACGTGTCGTCGATGAAGACGCGAGCGATCCGCAAGAACGGCGACTGGGTGATCAACGGCCAGAAGATCTTCATCACGAATGGCGGCATCGCGGACGTCCACGTCGTGGTCGCCGCGGTCGAGCCTGAGCTCGGGACGCGTGGCCAGGCGAGCTTTGTCGTGCTGCCGGGCAACAAGGGCCTGCGCATGGGCAAGAAGGAAAAGAAGATGGGCATTCGGGCCTCGCACACCGCAGAGGTGCTGCTCGAGGACTGCACGATCCCTCTGGAGAACGTGCTGGGTGGCGTCGAGAAGCTCGAGGCTCGGCTCAAGCGGGCCCGCGAGGGCAACCACCAGCGCTCATCGGTCGCATTGAAGACCTTTGAGCTGTCGCGGCCGATCGTGGGCGCCCAGGCGCTCGGCATCGCGCGCGCCGCGTTTGAGTTCGCTCTGCAGTACGCCAAGGAGCGCAAGCAGTTCGGACGGACTCTGATCGAGAACGAGGCGATCGCGTTCATGCTCGCCGACATGGCGACCGAGATCGAGGCGACCCGGGCGCTGATCTGGCGGGCCCTGTGGGAGGGCCGCAGCGGCGGCGAGTTCAAGAAAGCCGAGGGCTCGATGGCCAAGCTGAAGGCAGGCGAGGTGGCGGTCAAGGTCACCGAGCAGGCGATCCAGATCTGTGGCGGCTACGGCTACATCCGGGACTTCCCGGTTGAGAAGTGGCACCGCGACGCCAAGATCTACACCTTGTTCGAAGGCACGAGCGAGATCCAGCGTCTGGTCATCTCCCGCGCCCTCGCCGCCGGCTGCGCAGGCGGACCGTCGAGGCTGCGCTTGCCCTTTTCGCCGGCCAGGGCTACACCGTGACGTCGGTCGACGACATCGTGACTCGGGCGCGGGTCTCGAAATCGGCCTTCTACGAGTTCTTCGAATCCAAGGAGCACTGCTTTCGCGACCTGCTGTCGCTGGAGGGCGGCGCCCTGATCCATGACGTGCTCGCGGACGCCGCGACCGGTCATGACCACCACCAGCGCCTGCGCCTGGGCATCACGCGCTTCGTGCTCACGTGCTTTGAACGCTCGGACGTGGCCCGCCTGCTGATCGTCGAATCGGTCGGGCTGAGCGCGGGGGTCGAGGCGATCCGGCACGACCTGCAGGCCCAGTTTGCCGACGCCGTGGCGGAGGAAGTCCGCCACGCGATGACCCACGACAGGTTCTATGCCGACAAGGACCCGGCGGTGTTCGGGCGCGCGGTGGTGGGGGCGGTGAGCGACGCGGTGGGGTACTTCCTGACCCATCCCGGCGCCGACGCCGACCTGCTGGCGGCCAGCCTCTGCCGGATCTTTGCCCCTTAGGCGTGCTCTTGCAATCCGAACAGTTGTTCGGTAATATGTGACTCCATGCGTACGCTCGCGACCCAGGTCAAGCTGCGGCGGCTGATCCGGACGTCGGCCCAGGACTGGGGCCGGCTCGCTTCGGACCCGCTCGAGCGCGCCCGGGCAGGTTCGGTCGCGGACCGGCTGCTGGAGCTCGCGGCCGAGGTCCGAGGGGCCTGGCGCCGCGAGAGCCAGCCGGGCGCCGGCACATTGGAAGGGCCGCTGCTCATGTACGTCGGCGAATCCCTGCGCTCGATCGAGCTGGCGATTGCCGGGCTGCAGCAGCGCGGAGCCGACCTGGAGCTGCTGCGAGGCGACTTCGAGTCGGCGGCGCTGCCGCTCGAGGTGTTCCTACGCGGCCTGGACGCCGAGCCGGCGCTGCAGCGCTCGGCGTAGCCAGTAGGGACCGCTCAAACGCACGCCTAACGTCACACGTGCGGAATTCCTTGACCTGAGACGCACCGCCGACGCCAGACGTGCGTAATCCGAGGCCGGCGGCCCCGTTATCCGCAGCTTATGGAACGGTTAACGGTGATTATCAAGAGCAACATGGAGCAGGCTTCGAGCCTAGGCGGCTCCCTTGCCCACCGTCTTCACCAACAGCTCTTGGGTGAATCGGCCCTCCGCGACGACACGGTCATCCAGCAGCAGCACCGGTACACGCCAGTCGTAGAGGTCGTGGAGGCGGTCGTCGGAATCCACATCGGCCAGCTCCGGCTCGTGGCCCAGCGAGCGGAGGAGGCCCAGCGCCTCGTCGCAGAGGTGGCAGCCCTGACGGGTGACGAGGACCAGGCTCACGGCCTGGGCCCCCGCCTAGCCGGGCAGGCGCAGCCTCTGCCCCACCTGGATGACCGGCCCGGCCAGGTCGTTGGCCTGCTCGATGTCGTCGACACGGACCCGCACATCATCCGCCGGATAGTGCTCCGAGGCGATCGACCACAGGGTGTCGCCCGGCTGGACCACGACCGTCGTTTCGGCCGGCGGCGGGCCGCCACGGGCCGCCACGGCCAGGCCCAGGCTGAACATGACCACCGCGCCCAGCACGAGCGCAGCGCGCCGGACCTGGCGAAAGCCGCCGGTACGGGTTGCCCGCCAAGGTTCGATCCCGTAGCCGGCGGCGTACATACGTTCGAAAGAATAGCGAACGCGCGTTCGGCTGTCAAGGCAGCGAACAAAAGTTTGCGCTTCCCGCGCTGAGGTGCTAGCATGGCCAGCAACGTCCCCACCACGCTTTGGAGAAGAACTCGAATTGACCGAAAACCTCACCGAACGGCAGACCAGGATCCTCGACTACATCCGCTCCGTCACCAAGAGCCGGAACTACCCGCCCAGCGTCCGCGAGATCGGCGAAGCGGTCGGTTTGAGCTCCAGCTCGACCGTCCACAATCACCTCAACCAGCTCGAGCGCCGCGGGCTCATCAAACGCGACCCCAGCAAATCCCGAACCGTGCAGGTCGTCCAGGACGCGGAGCTGGACCAGAAGCGGCGGAGCGCTGTCTCGATCCCGATCGTCGGCAATGTGGCGGCGGGCAGCCCGATCCTGGCCGAGCAGAACATCGAAGACCACGTCCTGCTCTCCTCCGAACTGGCCAAGGAAGGCTACTTCCTGCTCCGCGTCCGAGGCGACAGCATGATCAACGCCGGCATCTTCGACGGCGAGCTGGTGCTCGTCCGACCGCAGCACGAAGCGACCAACGGATCGATTGTGGTCGCCCTGGTCGACGGCGACGCCACGGTCAAGCGGTTCGAGCGCAGCAACGGCCACGTCAAGCTGAGCGCGGAAAACCCCGCCTACGAACCGATCATCACCAGCAACGTCAGCCTTGTCGGCATCGTCCGGGGCGTGATCAGGCTTTTCCGTTAGGCGCCGGGCGCGGGCAAGGCGCCCTTCTGAGAGAACGTCTCGAACCGGCGGGCGGCATGTCGTGGCGCCCAACCCCACGCCCTGGTGCCACCCTCGACGTACTCGGTGCGCTCCACGCCGCCGATCTTGCGCAGCTCGGCCAGCACGCCCTCGCGCCCATATGGGACCAGGATCTCGAGCTGGACCGCGTCGTCGCGGCTGGCCCGATCGATCGCCTGCAGGAGCTCGGCCATGCCCAGGCGCTGAGTGGCGGAGATCGGGACGGCTGCGGGATATCTCTTTGCAAGCGCGCTGACCGCGCGCCGGCGGCTGGCCGGTCCGAGCAGATCGACCTTGTTCATCGCCACCACCCGAGGCTTATCCGCGGCGTCCAGGTCGGCGAGGATGCGCTCCACCGTCTCGGCCTGCTCGTCGACGGCGGGCGAGCTTCCATCCAGGACCTGGATGACCAGGTCGGCCTCGGTCACCTCTTCCAGAGTGGCCCTGAACGCCGCGACCAGGTCGGTGGGCAGCTTCTGGATGAAACCAACCGTGTCGGTCAGAAGCAGCTCGCGCCCCGCAGGCAGCTCGAGCTTTCGCGTCGTCGGGTCCAACGTCGCGAACAGCTTCTGCTCCGCCCGAACCCCCGCGCCGGTGAGCACGTTGAGCAAGGTCGACTTCCCCGCATTCGTGTATCCGACAATGGCCGCCGTCTTCAGCTCGGCTCGACGGCGACCGGTCCGCTGCTGATGGCGCTGGTTCCGCACCTGTTCGATCTCCCGGTCGAGGTCGCGCATCCGCCTGCGAATCCGGCGTCGCTCGACCTCAATCTGCTGCTCGCCAAAACCGCCGCGGGCCCCCACTCCCCCCCGCCTCCCGCCCACCTGGCGGTCGTAGGCGTACGCGCCGATCAGCCGCGGCAGCAGGTGGTGGAGTCGGGCTGCCTCCACCTGCAAGCGCCCCTCATGGGTGCGCGCATGCTGGGCGAATATCTCGAGGATGATTTCGGTGCGATCGAGCACCCGGGCCTTGACCTGGAGCTCGAGGTTGCGCTGCTGGCGGGGACTCAGGTCCTCATTGCAGATCACGAGGTCGAACTCGCCCTCGAGCTTCATGTCCCGCAGCGCCTCGACCTTGCCCATCCCGATGAGATGCGCGGGGTCGACGTCGGATCGCCTATGCACGTCGGATCCGACAACTTCGGCACCCGCGGTCCGGGCGAGGTCGGCGAGCTCGCCCATCTGCTCGCGCACCGCCTCGGGAGCTGTGCCGGGGAGAAGGATCCCGACGAGATACGCTCGCTCGCGCGGGCTCCTGGTCGTGATCATTTGACGGGGGTCCCCACGAAATCGCGGCGAGCGGCTCCCCTAGCCGACCAGCGGCTCGGGTCGCCGGTCCTCGGATTTCGTGGGGATTTCAGAGGTTGAGCTTCCTCATTCGCGCCATCGCCTCTTCGAGCCGTGCGTCCGGAGCCGTGACCGAGAGGCGGAAGTAGCCTTCGCCGTGGGCGCCGAAACCGATGCCGGGTGTGATGTTCACGCCGACCTCGTCCAGGACATGGCTCGCAAAACCGATGGAGTCATACCCTTTCGGGACCTCCGCCCACACATAGAAGGTGGCCCGGGGCGGCTTGATCTTCCAACCGAGGGAGTTCAGCGTGTCGGCGACCAGGCGGTGCCTGCGGGCGTATACGGCGCAGGCGGCCTTTGTCTCTTCCTCTCCCCCGTTCATCGCCTCGATCGCGGCCCACTGCACGGCCTGGAAGATGCCCGAGTCGATGTTGGTCTTCAACTGCCCGATCAGGTTCACGAGCTCGGCACGACCGCACACCCAGCCGATGCGCCAGCCGGTCATGTTGTAAGTCTTCGAGAGCGAGTGAAATTCGAGGCCGACTTCCTTTGCTCCTGGAATCTCGAAGAGAGTCAGCGGCCGGTACCCGTCGAACGCGATCTCGGAGTAGGGCGCGTCGTGGCAGAGGATTATGTCGTGTCGCCGGCAGAACTCAACCGCGCGCTCCAGGAATTCTCTGTCCGCGGTGGCCGCGGTCGGATTGTTCGGGTAGTTGAGCCACATCAGGCGCGCGCGTTCGGCCACGTCAGACGGAATCGCCTCGAGGTCTGGAAGCCATCGATTCTCCGCCGTCAGCGGCATCATGTGGGGCTCGGCGCCGGCCATGATCGCGCCGGTCACGTACACCGTGTAACCGGGGTTGGGCGCGAGCACGATGTCGCCGGGATCGACCAGGGCGAGGGGCACGTGGCTGATACCGTCCTTGGAGCCGAGCGTCGGGAGGATCTCGGTGCCTGGGTCGAGCTCGACACCGGATCGGTCGTGGTACCAGCCGGCGATGGCCTCCCTCAGCTCCGCCAGTCCGAAGTACGAGGCATAGCGATGGTTGGACGGGTCGGCCGCCGTCTCCTGGAGCATGCTGACGATGCGTCCTGGCGTGGGTAGGTCAGGGTCACCGATGCCGAGCGAGATGACATCGATGCCGGCGCGCTTCTTCTCCTGAACCTTTCGGTCGATCTCGGCGAAGAGATACGGTGGAATCAGGTCGAGGCGGCGCGCGCCCGCTCGGGCTTTTCTCAGGTTGAATCCCTCACGTAGGTGAGGATACCCGGCAACGGATCTGGCTCGATCTCGAACCATCGCACGCGCGCGTCGCGGCGCCACCACCGCAGCTGCCGTCGGGCATAGCGTCGATTGGACTGAGCCATCGCCATCGGAAGTTCTTCACGAGTGAGCTCACCGCGGAGGTGCCTGAGCGCATCGGCGTAGCCGATACCGGTCAGAACGGCTGCGTTGTCCGCAACCCCGGAATCCAGCGCCGATTGCGTCTCGGCGACCAGACCGCGATCGACCTGCAGGCGGCTGCGTTCCTCGAGCCGTCGGTCGATCATGGCGAGGCCCGCCGTCAAGCCGATGCGCAGCGCCTGCCAGGGTGGCGGTGTTCGCGTGCGCAAAGCGCGTAGAGGTGGTCCCGCCGCCTCGAGGATCTCGACGGCGCGGATCATCCGGACCGGGTTCTTGAGATCGACCCCCGGATCAGGATCCAAGGCGAGCAATCTCCCGCGAAGAGCATCGAGCCCGAGGCGCTGAAGTTCATCCCGCAGCGCGGGATTGGGCGGGATTCCGGTCAGAGTGAATCCATCGCACAGCGCGTCGACGTACAACATCGTGCCGCCTTCGACGACCGGCAGCTTGCCGCGAGAGGTGATGTCCTCGATGGCTGCCCGCGCGCCGTCGACATATTCAGCTGCGTTGAAGCTCGTCGCGGGGTCGACGAAATCGATCATGTGGTAACGGATGCGACTTCTCTGCTCGGGACTCGGCTTGTTGGTCGCGATGTCCGGGCGTTGGTAGACCTGACGCGAATCGGCGACCACGATTTCGCCATCAAGCCGAAGCGCGAGGTCGAAAGCGAGCTGCGACTTTCCGATCCCGGTCGGACCGACGATGACAGGGACGACTGTCAGTAGTTTCTGCGGAAGTGGCGCGTCAGCTCTTGCCACTCGACGAGGAGACGCGTCGGCCTGCCGTGCGGACACGTGATGGATTCCTCGGCCGCTTCCAGGTCCGACAGCAGGCGGCGCTGCTCCGCGATGTCGAGCACATCCCCGAACTTCACCGCCGAGTGGCATGCCAAAGCCGCGGCCGCCTTCTGGATCGCCCCATCGCCGCGATTCTCGGCCAGCGCGGCGAGAGTCTCCTGGATCGCAGCGGTCGCGCGGCCGGATGGCAGCTCGACCGGAACTGCAGTGATGCGCAGGCTGCGCGGACCGAACTCTTCGTATTCAAGGCCAAGGTTCGCGAGCTCGGTGCGGCGGTCGGCCGCCGCGGCGATCAGGGCAGGCTCCACATCAACGGCCTGGGGTATGAGCAGCGGCTGGCTTGCGCCGCGGCCGGTGCGCAGGCGTTCGAGCAGCCGGTTGTAGAGCACGCGCTCGTGGGCCGCGTGCTGATCGACCAGCACCAAGCCGTGCGGACCTTCGGCGATGAGGTAGCCAGGGCCGGCCTGGCCGATCGGCCGGAGGAGCCCGTTCGCGGCGTGGCCGTTGGTTTCGGACGCCGCAAGCATCGCGGGTGCTTCGTGCAGGGTGAGCGGCGATGCGGTCACCGAGGTGACCACTTCGCTGCCGGTTTCGGCCGGCCGGTAGCGGAACGGATCGCTGCCGTCCAGGGCAGCACGCACGGCGCGTTGGAGGGCGGCGAAAATGGCGCCCTCGTCCCGGAAACGGACCTCTTTCTTGGCCGGGTGCACGTTGACATCGACCAGCTCAGGGTCGATCCCGATGTCGATCACGGCGATCGGATGGCGGCCGCGCTCGAGGCGGCCCTGGTAGCACTCCTCGAGCGCGTACACCAGGGAGCGCGCGCTGATCGGCCGGCCGTTGACCGCGAGCATCATCCCGTCGCGGCTGCCGCGGCTGAGTCGAGGCTGGCTGACCATGCCCGTGACCAGCGGCATGCCGGTCATCTCGAGCATCTCCGCCGCGACCGGCGGGCCATACACGGCGGCGATCGCCCGCCGCTGATCCCCATCGCCGTTGCTGCTCAGCGCAGCGCGGCTGTCGATCGTGAGGTGGAATCGGACGTGTGGATGGAGCACCGCGAATGCGCTGACCACATCCTTGATCGTGGCGACCTCGGTGGCATCGCTCCTCAGGAACTTCAAGCGCGCGGGGACGTTGGAGAAAAGGTCTCTCACCTCGATCACGACACCCGGCAGCAACGGGCCCGAACCCTGCTCGATGATTTCTCCTGCTCGGACGCGGAGCCTTGCGCCTCCGCTCGAGCATTCGACGTCGGCCACCGCCGCGATGCTCGCCAGAGCCTCGCCGCGAAAGCCGAACGATTCGATGACTGACAGGTCAGCGAGCCTCGTCAGCTTGCTTGTCGTGTGGCGCACGAAGGCCAGCACGAGCTCCTCGGCAGGAATTCCGCCGCCGTCGTCGCTGACCCGAATCGAAGTCTTGCCCGCTCCCCGGACATCGATGCTGATGCGCCTGGCGCCGGCGTCGAGGGCGTTCTCGACCAACTCCTTCACAACCGATGCGGGTCGCTCGATCACCTCGCCCGCCGCGATCGCGTCTGCAACTTCGGGCGCCAGCATCTGGATCATGGCGCGCACGTCAAGATAGTTTTGCCCGCAGCTGGTAGAGCTTCTGCAGCGCCTCGAGCGGGCTCAGGGATGCCGGATCGATCGCCTCGAGCTCCTTTCGCAGGGGATCGGGGCCCATCTCGATGGGCAGGCCGAGCTGCAGCTCGGGCGGCTCGAGAGGCCGCTGTTGCTCGAGCTCGCCCAGCACCTGGCGCGCGCGCGCGATGACTCCCGCGGGAAGGCCCGCCACCGCGGCGACGTGGATGCCATAGGAACGGTCCGCGCCGCCGGGGACGACACGATGCAGGAAGCTCACCGAATCGCCCTGTTCGAGAACCTCCACGCGCTCGTTGCGCACCCTGGGCAGCCGCTCCGCCAGAGCCGTCAGCTCGTGGTAGTGCGTGGCGAAAAGCGTCCGGCAGCCAAGTTTCGGAGCGTCGTGCAGATGCTCGACGACAGCCTGCGCGATCGACACGCCGTCGTACGTCGACGTCCCTCTCCCCACCTCGTCGAAGATCACGAGCGACGAGCGCGTGGCATGGTTGAGGATGTATGCGGTCTCAGTCATCTCGACCATGAAGGTCGACATCCCGGCGCTGATGTCGTCATGCGCACCCACGCGCGTGAAGACTCGATCCGCCAGTCCGATCACCGCTCGCTCCGCGGGCACGAAGCTGCCGCACTGCGCGAGGAGGACGATCATGGCGGCCTGGCGCAGGTACGTCGACTTGCCGGCCATGTTCGGCCCGGTGAGGATGATGATCTGAGCGCTTTCCGGATCGAGGTCGAGATCGTTGGAGACGAACACCCCCGCGGGAAGGCTTCGCTCGACGAGGGGGTGGCGTCGCGCCTTGATGCTCAGCTGCACTCCGGCGTTGACCTCGGGCCGCCGCCAGTCGTAGTCAGCGGCAGCCAACGCCAGGCTGACCAGCGCGTCCACCATCCCGAGCGCCCGGCCGCAGTCGCGCAGCGACGGTCCAGATTCTGCGACCGCCGCGCCAAGATCGTGCAGGATCTCGAGCTCGCGGGCAGCGATCCGCTCCTGGGCGCTGAGCACGATAGCTTCTTTCTCCTTCAGCTCGGGGGTGACGTAGCGCTCGGCGCCGGTCAACGTCTGCTTGCGCGTGTACTCGCCCGGCAGGCGGACCGTGTTGGCGTGGCTGACCTCGATGTAGTAGCCGAAGACTTTGTTGAAGCCGACCTTGAGGGAGCGGATGCCGGTTCGCCTGCGTTCCGTCGCTTCGAGCTTGGCGACCCAGTCGCGCGCGCCACGCGATGCCTCGGCGATCGCATCGAGGTCGGCGTCGTAGCCCGCGCGGATGGCGCCGCCCTCCCGAATCGTCGGCGGCGGGTCGTCGACCAGCGCTCGCGCCAGCATGCCGGCGAGCTCGGGCGCCCCGATTACCTGGCTCGCCAACTCGCGCGTCACCAGGCCGGCGCAGGCGTTGAGCGCGTCCTGGACGGCGGGGACCGCCTCCAGCGACCGGCGAAGCGCCACCAGCTCCCGGGCGGTAGCATGACCCTGCGAGGCTCGCGAGACGAGGCGCTCGAGGTCGCCCACCGGCCTGAGGACCTCCTGCAGGTGGTCGCGCAGCGTCGCGGCGGACGCCAGCTCGTCCACTGCGGCCAGGCGGAGCTCGATGGACTCGGCATCCCTCAGCGGCGCCCCCAGCCACGCGCGAAGCTGCCGTGCCCCGATCGGCGTCGAGGTCCGATCCATGAGCGCCATGAGCGCGGGGAGCTCGAGGTTGCGCACGGTCGCGGCGTCGAGCGGCATCGTCGCGTCAGGCGAGTAGGTGCGCACCGTGAACGAGCCCGGGACGACTCGCGTCTGGTTGTGCTTCAGGTAGTCGAGCACGACCCCGGCGGCTCCGACGGCAAGCGGCGCGTCGGCGGCGCCCACCGATGCCGCGTAAGCGATCCCAAGCAGGTCCTTGAGCCGCTGCCGGCCTCGGACGGGATCGAATCGGTACTCGTCGATCTCGGGCGGGGTCAGAAGCTCCGCGGGCGCCAGCCGTTCGAGCTCCGACTGCAGCCTGTCCTTCGGCAGCTGGCATAGCAGCAGCTCGCCGGTGGAAACCTCGCACGCGGCGATCCCGGCTTCCAGCCCGCGCGTCCAGGCGGCGACCAGGTAGTTTGGACGCGAAGGTTCGAGATAAGCGTCTTCGACCACGGTGCCCGGCGTGAGCACTCGCGTGACGTCGCGGCGCACGATCTTGTTTTTTCCGGCTGCCTCGACCTGGTCGCAGATCACGACTTTGTGACCCGCGCGCAGGAGCTTGCCCACGTACGTCGGCCACGCGTGATGCGGAACACCGCACATCGGCGCCCGGCCCGTTTTGCCGAGCGGCCGCGACGGTAGCTGCACGCCCATGATCGGCGCCGCGACCTTGGCGTCGTCGAAGAAGATCTCGTAGAAGTCGCCGAGCCTGAACAGCAGGATTCCGTCGGGATGCTTGTCTTTCGCCTCCCGGTACTGCCGCATGACCGGGGTGGCTGGGAGGTTCAAGCCGCCAGTCCCAGGGGTCCCCGCGAACTCACGCCGCAGGCTCTGAGTTCATGGGGACTAGCAACCCCGTGAGCTGACCGGCGGTTGCCTGCAGGACTCGAATATTCACCACGTCACCCGGAGCAATTTCGCCCGCCTGCAGGACGTTGGCCCGCTTGCCCTGGCGGATGCGTCCGTATGGGCGGCTCAGCTCGTCCCGGCCCTCGATCAGCACCTCGGCGTTGCGGCCGATCCACAGCGCGGTCTTGCGCGCGGCGATTTCGCGCTGCAGGGCCAGGAGGTCGTTCAGGCGGCGCAGCTTCTCCGGTTGCGGAACGTCATCCGTCATTCGATCCGCCGCATAGGTCCCGGGCCGCGGCGAGTACATCGCGATGTGAACGACGTCGAACTGCATGTCCTCGACCAGCGCGCGGGTGTTGAGGTAGGCGGCCTCGGTCTCGCCGGGAAATCCCACGATGACGTCGGTCACGAGCCCGATGTCAGGCATCAGCCGCCTGGCGTTGTCAACGATCCCCCGGTAGTGCCGTGTCTGGTAGCCACGGGCCATCCGCCTGAGCACCATGTCATCGCCCGATTGGATCGGCAGCTGCAGCTCGCGACAAACGACGTCACTCGCGGCCATGACCTCGAGCAGCTCCGGCTCGAGGTCCTGGGGATGCGACGTCATGAAGCGGAGGCGCTTCAGACCTGGAATCTGCTCCACCTGGCGAACCAGCGCGGCCAGGCCACCGAGACCGTCGGGGTCGTGGTAGTCGTCGACGTTCTGGCCGACCAGCACGACTTCCTTCGCTCCGTCCGCGACCGCGTGGCGGCACTCGGCCAAGACGGCTGGGAGCGGGACGTGCACCTCGCGCCCACGAACCCGCGGCACTATGCAAAACGTGCAGTTGTGATCGCAGCCCTGGATGACGCGCACGTAGTGGCTGACACCAGTGCGGCCGGCGTGCGGTAGAGGCTCACCTTGCGAGTAGTCGTACCGGGCTTCGAGGTTGGCCACGAAGGCCTCGTAGTCGCCGATCGGGACGACGGCATCGAGGTGAGGGAAGCGGCGGGCGAGGTTTTCGCCTTCCTTCGCGACGATGCAGCCGGTGACCGCGATGGTGCGATCAGGCGTCTTCCACTCTTTCAGCTCATGCAGCTTGGAGTAGACGCGATCTTCCGACGCCTGGCGGACCACGCACGTGTTGAGGATCGCGACGTCAGCGCGCTCCAGGGAGTCTTCGAGGTAGCCCGCCGCCAGCAATCGCCGGGCGAGGCTCTCGGAATCCGCCGAGTTCATCTGGCATCCGATCGTCCAGATGTGGAACGAGCGGGTCTGGGGCTCCGAGCTAACCGTTATCTACTCTCCACGAGCAACCGGATTCCTGTGCGCTCCTCACCGTCGATGGAGATGTCGATGAAGGCCGGGATGCATACCAGGTCGAGACCGCCTGGAGCCACGTAACCGCGCGAGATGGCGATCGCCTTGACCGCCTGGTTGATCGCGCCTGCACCGATCGCCTGGACCTCAACGCGCCCCTTGCTCCGGATGACGCCGGCGATGGCCCCCGCCACGGCGACCGGCTTCGAGGTGGCCGAAACCTTGAGCACCTCAACTGGAGTGCGCTCCGATGTCATTGCTGGAACCCCTTCAAGAATGTTCACGGTCGACTCGCTGGATCGATGTGGCTCGGCCGGTGGAACTGTTAATGGTAACCAGTACGGAATTGAATGTCACGAGTCCAGACGCCACGACGAAGCGGTTCGGGACCCCGCTCAGGAACCGCTGCAGGACGACGTCTTTGTCCATCCCGATGCAGCCGTCCCGGGGCCCGACCATGCCCACGTCGGTGACGTAGGCGGTCCCGCCTGGCAGGATCCGAGCGTCGGCGGTCGGGACGTGGGTATGAGTGCCCACCACGGCGCTGGCCCTGCCGTTCAGGTACCAGCCCATCGCCGTTTTCTCCGACGTGGCCTCGGCGTGCATGTCGCAGAACACGATCGGCGTCTCTGGATGGGCCGCCAGGATGGCGTCAGCGGCGCGAAACGGGTCGTCCAGGGACTCGAGAAAGATGCGCCCTATCAGGTTTATGACCAGCACCTGGTGGCTGCCCGCCTCGAGCACGCACCAACCCTGGCCTGGGGCGGCCGGCGGGTAGTTGGCCGGCCGGAGCACGCGCTCCAGGTTGGGCAGCTCCCCGACGAACTCTTTTTGTGCGAAAACGTGGTTGCCAGACGTGATCACGTCGGCCCCGGAGGCCCTCAGCTCGGCGACGATCTTGGCCGTGAGCCCGAAGCCTCCGGCGGCGTTTTCGCCGTTGACGATGGTCAGGTGCGGACGGAGCTCTTTCTTCAGGCGCGGGAGAAGCGCTTTGACCGCATCCCGGCCCGGATGGCCGACGACGTCGGCCACGAACAGGATGCGGAACTCGTCCCCAGGCATTAGTCGATTGTCGTGGAAAAGAAAAAGGGAGCCCGATCGCGGACTCCCTTTTGGACTTACTTCGCGTACTCCACGGCCCTCGTCTCGCGCACCACGGTGACGCGGATCTGACCGGGGAAGCTGAGCTCCGATTCAATGCGCTTGGCGATGTCTCGCGCCATCAGCTGAGCAGCCGTGTCGTCGATCTGCTCCGGCTTGACCAGGATCCTGACCTCGCGGCCGGCCTGGATGGCGTAGGACTGCTGGACTCCCTGGAACGAGTTCGCGATCTCCTCCAGTTTCTCGAGCCGCTTGACGTATGCCTCGAGCGACTCGCGACGCGCTCCGGGCCGAGCCGCGGAGATCGCGTCCGCCGCAATCAGCAGCAGCGCCTCGATCGTGTGCGGTTCTTCGTCGTAGTGGTGAGCGCGGACGGCGTGCACCACCGGTGCGGGAACCCCGTGTCGCTGGAGCAGGTCCGCGCCGATCACGGCATGCGAGCCCTCGACCTCGTGGTCGATGGACTTGCCGATGTCGTGCAGCAGGCCTGACAGCTTTGCGATGCGGACGTCGGCGCCTATCTCTGACGCCATCATGGCGGCGAGGTAGGCGACCTCTTTGGAGTGGTTGAGCACCTGCTGCCCGTAGCTGGTGCGGAATCGAAGAATGCCCAGGTGCCGAACGACCTCAGGGTGCAGACCCTGCAGGCTGAGCTCCAGGACCGCCGCCTCACCCTCCTCTTTGACCCTCTGCAGGACCTCCTGGCGGGACTTGGCGACGATCTCCTCGATTCGAGCCGGGTGAATCCGGCCATCGACGATGAGCTTGTTGAGCGCAACCCTGGCCACCTCGCGGCGGACCGGGTCGAACCCGCTGATGATCACGGCCTCGGGCGTGTCGTCGACGATGAGGTCGATTCCGGTGGCCTGCTGGAGCGCGCGGATGTTGCGCCCCTCCTTGCCGATGATGCGGCCCTTCAGCTCATCGGTCGGCAAGGGCAAGACCGAAACCGAGACCTCGGCGGTCTGGTCGGCCGCGATGCGCTGAATCGATTCGGTGACGATCTCTCGAGCACGTCTTGCTCGACCTGGGCCATCAGGATTCCCTGGGCTTCCTGGCGCGTCATGTTGGCGACGCGCTGGAGCTCCTTTTCCTGCTGGCGGTAGCTCTCCTCCAGCTGGGCTTTGATGTCGTCCAGTGACTTCTTCTGGCCGGCGAGCTCTCGCTCCGCCCGATTCAGGTCCTCTGCCTTGCGGTCGAGGTTTTCCTCCTTCTGAAGCAGACGCTTTTCGACCTGTTGTGACTGCGCCCGGTACTCTCGGGCTTCCTGTTCGGCGGCGGTCCGAACTTTGACCGCCTCCTCCTTGGCCTCCAGCAGCTTCTATTTGGCCTGCGTTTCGGCCTCGAGAAGGGTCTGCTGAGCCTTGACCTCCAGGACGTGACTCCCATCGGTCTGACGGCGGCGAAGCAGCAGGTAGGTGGCGCCGAAACCTCCGGCGAGGCCCACCACGACTGCCACAAAAATCCATACGAAGACGTAAGCAGGCATGTGACATGCACCTCGTTAATTCGATTGTCAAAGTGCGTGACCATGGCAGGACCAGAAAGGGGTCCCGCCTCGGATTGGCTCTATGACTTCCGGGCCCAAAACGGGCCCGCGTGACCCAAATTCTAGGCTTCGGCCATGTCTGACGTCCCGTTCCAGACGGCTTGGCAGGCCGCCCGGGCCACCGGCATCGAGAAGCCGCGGCGCATCAGCCTGGCGCCGACGGCGTGCAGCAGCTCCCGGTAGCTTGCGTACCGGGTGTTGCCGCACAGGTGTTCGGCGAGCTTCAGGGCCGAGGTGAGCTGCCTGTCCGGGGTGAAGCCGGCCATCGCTTGGTCGGCGAGGTCCCGGTCGACGCCGCGCGCCGTGAGCTCGGCAGACAGCGCCAGGGGCCCGAGCGAGCGCGATCGGCGGCGCACATGCGCCTCGGCGAACGCACCGTCGCTCTGCAGCCCTTTCTCAACGAGCTGCGCCAGGGCCGCGTCAACCTCGGCCCCGTCGTAGCCTCGCCGGCCGAGCTTTCGTCGCAGCTCAGCCTGCGAGTGGCTCCGGCGTGCCTGCAGACCGACGGCCGCGCTCAGGGCCCCGACCGGCGGCGGCTTCGGTCTAGAACTCCTCGGTGGCACCCGCGCTCGACCTGACGGGCGCCGCGGTCTTGATCGGCGTGGCCGCGCCGGCCGCCTTCTCGCGCACCTTGGCCTCGATCTCGGCCGACAGGCTCGGGTTCTCGCGCAGGTAATTGCGGACGTTCTCCCGCCCCTGGCCGAGTCGCTGGTCGCCGTAGGACATCCACGTGCCGCTCTTCTCGAAGACGGAGTACTCGACCGCGGCGTCGATCAAGGCGCCTTCTCGGGAGATGCCTTCATTGAAAAGGATGTCGAACTCGGCGGCGCGGAATGGCGGCGCCACCTTGTTCTTGACGACTTTGACCTTGACCCGTGCGCCGACAGAGTCCAGGCCGTTCTTGATCACCTCGACCTTGCGGATGTCCAGCCGAATCGAGGAGTAGAACTCCAGAGCGCCGCCGCCGGGCTGCGACTCGGGGTTGGCGGTGAGCTTGCGCAGCGCCTGCGACATCAGCCGCGCCTGCAGGCCCATGTGCGAGTCACCCATCTCGCCCTCGATCTCCGCCTTCGGCACCAGCGCCGCGACCGAGTCGATGACGATCACGTCCACCGCGTTGGACCGGACCAGCACCTCGACGATCTCGAGCGCCTGCTCGCCGGTGTCGGGCTGGCTGATCAGGAGGTCGTCGATCTTGACGCCGATGCGCGAGGCGTAAAGAGGATCGAGGGCGTGTTCGGCGTCGACGAACGCCGCCACACCCCCGGCTTTCTGGGCCTCGGCGATGATGTGCAGCGCGAGAGTGGTCTTGCCGGCCGATTCCGGACCGTAGATCTCGGTCACCCTGCCGCGTGGGATGCCCCCCACCCCGAGCGCGAGGTCGAGGGGCAGCGCGCCGGTCGAGATGGCGATCACCTCGCCCCGCTGCGCGACGTGCTCGCCCAATTTCATGATTGCGCCCTTGCCGTAGCTCTTGGTGATCTGGGACATCGCTGAATCGAGGGCTCTGTCCTTTTCCTCCAGGGCCTTTTCCTTTTCCTTGTCTGCGTCTTTGTCTTTGTTCAACTTGTTCGGCTTGCCTCCTAGGTCGTTGCGGCGAGTGTTCTACGTCGAAGGTAAGGAATCAACGTTCTTTACAGGCCGATCGGCAAAGTGTAACGAACAGGTGTTCGTGCGTCAAGCCGTCTTCACCTTCACCCCGCCGGAGCGGACCTGCTGGAGCAAGAGCTCGAGCGCCCACGCAGCCGCCCGCCGGCGGTTCGACCCTCGGTCGCCGGTTAATGTGCTTTCGAACGCCTTGGTGCCGGTCGGAGATGCAATACCGACATAGGTCAGGCCGACCGGCTTGCCGGTCTGGTCGGACTCGGGACCGGCGATGCAGGTGATCGAAACGGCGAAGTCGGTCGCCAGGCGGGATCGGGCTCCATCGGCCATGGCTTCGGCCACCTCCGCGCTGACCGCCCCGTGGTGCGCCAGCAAACCGGCGGGAACCCCGAGCTGGTCACGCTTCACCGAGTCGCTGTAAGCGACGATTCCACCCCGAAAGTATTCCGAGCTTCCGGACTGGTCCGTGAAGGCCGAGCCCAGAAGGCCGCCCGTGCAGGATTCCGCGACTGAAACGGTGAGCCGATGCTCGCTAAGCGCGGCGCCGACGTCCCGAGCCAGCTGTCGCAGCGGCGAGTGTCCTCCCGGCGAGTTGTCGCCCATGCCCAGGACGTGCCGGAATCGCACCAGGTAGTCGAGGCCGCTGAAAAGGGTGAACGCAACTGCAACCAAGACCGCGAGATCGGCAAACGGGACCAGTACCGGGTAAGGGCGCTGAAGGATCAGCAGCGCGACCGCTCCCATCTGCGTGATGGTCTTCGTCTTGCCCAGCGGAGCGGCCGAGATCACCGTGCCCTGGCTGGCCGCGACCGAGCGAAGGATCGTGATGATCAACTCGCGAGAGAAGATGACGACCACCACCCATGCAGCGACAAGCCCCTCTTGCACCAGGACGATGAGGACTGACAGGACAAAGAGCTTGTCCGCGAGCGGATCGAGAAATTTACCGAGGTCGCTGACCGATCCGCGGCGGCGCGCCAGCTGGCCGTCGAGCGTATCGGTCAACGAGAAGATGATGAACAGCGCGGCGGCGACCTGGTCGTGCCCGGGAAACCGAAGCAGGAGGAGCGCCATCAGCACGGGAATGGCGGCCAACCGGCTGATGGTCAGCGCGTTGGGGATGTTCATCGCAGCCCTAGGGAGAAGTTTGCGACGAGAACTCCCGTGTTGCGATGGGCCGCATGGCCGCCGAAGATCCGCCGAGGATCCACGGCCGGGGCCCCAAGCTCATTCGAGACCTAAGCGTTCCAGCAATTCGTCGACGTCCGGCAGGGTCATCAGCACCTCTCTCGACTTCGAGCCCTGGTAGCCGCCGATCACGTGATGGTCCGCCAGCTGGTCGACGATGCGTCCCGCGCGCGAGTAGCCCACGTTGAACTTCCGCTGCACCAGCGAGACCGATGCGCCGCCCTCGGCCGCCACCGCGCGCGCTGATCGCGCAAACAGCGGATCGAGCTTCCGCTCCTCACGGCGCTCGCCCCTATCCCACTCGGTACCCGCACCCTCTTCGAGGATCTCTTCCATGTATCGAGGGCCGCCCTGAGACTTCCAGAAGTTGACGACGCCCTCGACCTCCGGGTCGCTTACGAAGGCCCCCTGGATGCGCGTCGGCTTGCCCGCGTCGACCGGTTGGTAGAGCATGTCACCGCGTCCAAGCAGCTTCTCGGCCCCGCCGGTGTCCAGGATGACGCGGCTGTCCACCTGCGAGCCGACAGCAAACGCGATGCGCGACGGGATGTTGGCTTTGATCAGCCCGGTGATGATGTCGGTCGAAGGACGCTGCGTTGCGATGATCAGGTGGATGCCAACCGCGCGCGCCAGCTGCGCGATGCGGCAGATGAGCTCCTCGATCTCACCCGCGGCGACCATCATCAGGTCGGCGAGCTCGTCGATGACGATCACTATGTAGGGCAGCGGCCGCGCTGATTTCAGCGCAGCCTTCTCGTTGTAGGCCGCGATGTTGCGCACGCCTTCGCCCGAAAACAGCTTGTAGCGGCGGTCCATCTCGGCCACGGCCCAGCGCAGCGCGGCGGCGGCCTGATGCGACTCGACGAGTACCGGCAGCGCGAGATGCGGCAGTCCGTTGTAGCCCGTGAGCTCGACCCGCTTGGGGTCGATGAGGAGCATGCGCAGGCGATCCGGTGTCACCTGGAACAGGAGACTCGTGATGAGGGCGTTGATGCATACGCTCTTGCCCTGTCCGGTGGCTCCGGCGATGAGGAGATGCGGCATCCGAGTCAGGTCGGCCACGATCGACTGCCCCGATACGTCATTGCCAAGGCCGAGCGCGAGCCGGTTGGTGCCCTCGCGAAATGCGGCGGTCTCGATGACCTCGCGAATGGTCACCAGGCTCGCCGACTTGTTGGGAACCTCGATGCCGACTGCGGACTTCCCCGGAATGGGCGCCTCGATGCGCAGCGGCGCGGCGGCGAGCGCCAGTGAGAGATCGTTCTGAAGCGCCGTGATGCGCTTGACCTGGACACCGGCCCCGGGCTGCACCTCGTACTGGGTCACCGCAGGACCGGGATTGACTCCCACGACCTTGCACTCCACCCCGAACGTCTGCAGGGTCGATTCCAGGATCCTCACGTTGCGCTTGATCTCATCCGCCATTCGCTCGCGGCGCGCGGTCACGGTGTCGAGCAGCGCGATGGACGGCAGCTTCCACACGATCTCGGGCAGGTCGTCCTCGGGTTCGGCGACCACGCGCACCACGGGCTCGCTCGGTCGTTGTGTCTCGCCCTCCACCGCCACCCGCGTCGTGGGCGCGGTGGCCGGCCTCTCGGCCGCTTGCTCTTCCGGCTCGTCGATCTCCCATAAAGCGCGCTGGTCAGGCGATGCCGGCGCGGTCGCGAAGCTCGCGGCCGAGCGGGTCAGCAGGTCGGAGGTTGCCGGCGCCGGCCTTTGCGGTTTGCCTTTCTCCTGAGCCGGGGTCGCGACAAGGTCGCGAAGTCGAGCGCGTTCTGCGTTCGCCGCACGCAAGCCGCTCACCGCGGCGACGAGGAGCGCCCCCGGACTGAAGTGGATCGTCACGATGAGGCCGATCACGAGCCCCGCGATCAGCAGGGCCCAGGCGCCGATGTTCGTGAAGAGGCCGATGAGAGTGGAGTCGATGGCGCCGCCGGCGGATCCACCGGCGCCGGCCGCCAGACCGAACAATCCGATCAGCGAAAGGACCGTGACAAGGCCGGCGACGAAGTCGATGCCCCGCGGTCTGGGCGCTTTGGGCCACAGCAGGTAGGCGCTCAACGCGATTGCTGCCACGACCGGCACAAACCACGCGCTGCCGAATCCGGCGACCATGCCATCGCGGATGCCGCCGAGGATGGACCCGGCGTGGCTGAGGATCGCAAGCAGGCCCAACAGCGCGGCCAGCATCAGCAAGACGCCGACGATCTCACGCACCTGCCGTGTGCTCAGGCGCGGGCGAGCGGCGCGCTTGCTCCGCTTGGAACGTGAGGATGAGGCGCGGCGGGCGCCGGTTCGAGTCGAGCTTCGGGATGTGGTGCGACGCATGCTGCGGGCCCTTGAGCCGATTGGATTCTACGTTATCCCGACCTGCATACTCTCGGCGTGGCCGTCGACCCGTTTGCCGAAGCAGAGATCCGTTACAAGTTCCTGACCGAGGAACGGCGCGTCGGCAACCTGCAGGCTCGAGCGTACCGCGTGGCGGTGCGCGATCTCGCGGTGCTCGACAGCGAAGGACGGCGATGGATGCTTGGACCGGAGTACGGAATCTGGTACAGGCGGGAGCACGAAAGGTGGCTGCAGGCCGATCCGCCGCGGCGTCTGGTGTGTCCGTCGTGCGGGCATCACAATCTGGGCCGGCATAGCTTTTGTGTGGAGTGCGGACACAGGTTGAATCGGTGAATCGCCA
>VBII01000334.1 GCA_005887735.1 Chloroflexota bacterium | reverse complement strand
CGGGCAAACACTCGGCCTCTTGGACCTACCAGAGGCAGAATGCCAACCAACCCGATCAAGCCGACCAAGATGGTGAAGATACCCGCAACCACCAATGGCCCGATCAAAGCAGATTGGGGGCCAACGTTTCCAGCGACGACCGCAGCAGCAATCCAAAGGACCAGGGTCAGCGGTAGAAGGCCGAATATCGACCAGTTCAACATCAGCAGTCGTCCTCGGATGCGACGCGTTACCGGAAGGTAGCCGCGTGCGCGTCGCATGGTCACTTCCTCCAGTACCGGAGCTAAAGGAGCAAGTTGCGTGAACGCCAACGCATGCGAGGCTTCGGCCCAAGCGGGGACTGTTTTGAAACGGACTCGATACCAGGTGTCGGCGGGAGCTCCAGTCACCGCGCAGACGTGCGGCAGATCCTTGTTCTTGAGTTGTGAAGCCCAGACGACGACGCTGTCGCCTTTGCGCGTCACTGCTGCATCAAAGGAGGTCGGGTCGCCTGTCCGAACTGCGCCGCTCGAGCTTGCTGTGAGTGACGGACCGCCGTCACGAAAGCGGGGTTCACGTTTCGAAGCTCGACGATGCGGTCGTTCTGACCAGGCGCAGCTTCCATCACTTTTGCCCTCGGGCAAATCAACGGCTTGACCACGAGCCGGCCGATGAGTCCGGCGATGATGAAGAGCAAGCCAACGAAGAAGGACCAGCCCGCCACCGCCGACGCGGTGGAGTCATTGGTGGACAGCGCGACTACCAGTGCCAGCAGCCAGAGCGCGAAGCCGCCGATCAGGAGACCGCTCGGAATCCATGTCGCCAGGGTCACCGTGCTGCTGCTGGCTTTCGTCAAGGGCAGGAAACCGGTGGCCCGTTGAGCCACGAGGGCCATCACGACCGCGAACGCGATTACGCCCAGGCCTCCCAGGCACACGAGGGCGAGTAGCGCGTACGCCCAGTCGGGTGGGGTCGAGAACTTGAACTTTCTCCAGGTTTCCGCCGGCCTGCCGGTCATCGCGCACACAGGGGGAAAGTCGTTTGCCCAGAGCTGCGACGACCAGATCTGGACGCGGTCGGACCGGTTGATCAACGCAGACCCAAGAGATCATCCAGGCCGCGGTAGAAACGCTGATCCGCGGTGACGCGCTGGATCGCGAGCAGAACGCCGGGCACATAAGCCTCACGGCTTGTGGTGCGGTGGGCGATGGTCAGGGTCTGGCCGGGCAGGCCGAAGATGACCTCCTGGTCAGCGACGAATCCGGGCAGGCGGACGCTGTGCACCGCGACGCCGCCCTCCTCCCCACCTCGGGTTCCGGCCAGGGTTTCTTTCTCCGCCTTCCTGTGCGCGAACGGCCTCTCCTTGCGCCGGGCGGCAAGCCGCTTCGCCGTTGACAGTGCGGTACCTGACGGTGCGTCGAGCTTGCCCGCGTGGTGCAGCTCGATGATCTCCACCGCATCGAAGTGAGGAGCCGCGATCTCCGCGAGATGCATCATCACCACGGCGCCGATTGCAAAGTTCGGCGCCACGATTCCGCCGACGCCCTTTGCGCCGCAGGCTGTTTCGAGCTTGTCGACATCGGCGGAGGAGAGCCCGGTCGTGCCGACAACGGGCGCAGCGCCAGCCGCGACCGCCGCGAGGGCGTTGTGCAACGCCTCTGACGGCCGGGTGAAATCGATCAGCGCGCGCGGCCTCTTGGAGTGGAGAAACTCAGCGAGGTCGTCGCCGCGGCCGATGCCACCCACATACTCGAGGCTCGATTCGTCCTGGAACGCCGCAACGAGGACCGAGCCGACCTTGCCCCGGTGTCCCGCCACCGCGACCCGTATCGGCTCGGCCATCAGGTGTCTAGGTTAGTCGCGCCGTGGGCGTCGGTCTCGACCTCCGCCGTTGCGGCCGCCTCGGTCTCGCCCGCCAAATCCACCGCCCACGCGCTCGGGCGCCGGGGAGGCGAGCGCCGCCGCCATAACCTCGGGATTGATGCTCTCCTGGATCGGCTCGCCCTTGGCCGTCAGCTCCTCGATCGCCGCCTGGCGGCTCAGGTTGAGCCGGCCCTGGCTGTCGATCTCGACCGCCTTGACCACGATCTCATCGCCGATGTTGCACACCTCTTCGACTCGCTCGACGCGGTGGTCCGTGAGCTTGGAGATGTGTACCAGGCCGTCCTGTCCCGGCATCACTTCGACAAAAGCACCAAACGGCATGATGCGAACCACCTTGCCCTGGTAGATCTTGCCGACCTCAACCTCATCGGTGAGGCCCTTGATCCAGTCGATGGCCTTCTGACCCCCTTCCTGGTCGACCGCTGCGATGAAGACACGGCCGTCGTCCTCGACGTCAATCTGAGCGCCGGTCTCCTCGGTGATCTTGCGGATCATCTTGCCTCCGGGGCCGATGCTGTCGCGGATCTTGTCGGGGTTGATGAGGATCGTTGTGATGCGCGGAGCGTAGTGGCTCATCTCGGTGGGCGGCCCGGGCAGCACCGCGAGCATCTTGTCGAGCACGAACAGGCGCGCCTCACGAGCCTGCTCCAGGGCCTGGGCCATGATCTCGTGCGTCAGGCCTTTGATCTTGATGTCCATCTGGAGCGCCGTGATTCCGTCACGAGTTCCAGCGACCTTGAAGTCCATGTCGCCCAGCGCGTCCTCGACGCCCTGGATGTCGGTCAGCACGGCGAACTTGCCCTCGCGGGTGATCAAGCCCATCGCGATCCCGGCGACCGGGGACTTTAGCGGCACGCCTGCGTCCATCAGCGCGAGGGTCGAGCCACACACCGAAGCCATCGACGTGGAGCCGTTGGAGCTCAGGATCTCCGACACCACCCGGATCGTGTAGGGCCACTCTTCCACCGGCGGGATGACCGACAGCAGCGCGCGCTCCGCAAGTGCGCCATGACCGATATCCCGACGGCCGGGGCCGCGCAACGGCCGTGATTCACCCACCGAGTACGGCGGGAAGTTGTAGTGATGCATGTAGCGCTTGAACTCTTCGGTCGTGAGGCCGTCCAGCTTCTGCTTGTCCGACATCGAACCGAGGGTCGCGATGGTCAGCGCCTGGGTCTGGCCGCGTGTGAACAGCCCCGAGCCGTGCGTTCGTGGCAGGACTCCAACCTCGACGGTGATCGGCCGCACATCCTTGAGGCCGCGGCCGTCGACGCGCACGCCCTCCTCGACCACGCGCTCCCGGACGCGATCCTTCACCGCCTTGTCGAAGAGCTTGCCGATGATGTCGCTGTACTCGGGGAACCGTTCTCCGAGCTCGTTGATTGTCCGCGTGCGAAGGTCATCCATCGCGCTCTCGCGCTGTGCCTTGTCGGCGTTGTACAGGACGGGGTCCAGGCGCAGCGCGAGGTACTCCCCGACGATCTCCAGCATCTGCTCCGGATATGTCGGCGGAACCCACTCGCGCTTCTCGAGCCCGACCTGGTCGCGCAGCTCGAGCTGGGCCGCGCAGATCCGCTTGATCTGTTCGTGCGCTGCAGCGAGGGCGTCAACTACGACCTGCTCGCTCACACCCTTGGCGCCAGCTTCGACCATCAGGATGGCGTCGGCGGTCCCGGCCACTACCAGGTCGAGGTCCGAATCTGGCATCTGCGACATCGGCGGGTTCACGACGACCTGGCCATCGATGTAGCCCATGCGCACCGAGCCGACGGGGCCCTGGAAGGGGATGTCCGAGATGACGAGCGCCGTCGAGGCGCCATTGATGCTGAGGATGGTCGGGTCGTTCTCCTGGTCGACCGAAAGCACGGTCGAGATGACCTGCACATCGAGTCGAAAGCCGTCTGGGAAGAGCGGGCGAAGTGGGCGGTCGGTCAGGCGAGAGGCCAGGATGGCCGTCTCACTCGGCCGGCCTTCCCGGCGCATGAACGCGCCGGGGATCTTGCCCGCCGCGTAAAGCTTCTCCTCGTAATCGCAGGTGAGCGGGAAGAAGTCGATTCCTTCTCTAGGCTCCTTGGACATCACCGCGGTGCTGAGCACCACGGTGTCGCCCTGGCGGATGATCACCGCCCCGTTGGCCTGCTCGGCCACCCGGCCGGTCTCCAGTGAAAGTCGACGTCCGGCGACCTCTACGTTTTTCGTGACTACTGCCACGCCAAGCACCTCCATGAATGTGGGAGGAACCCGGCGGTGCGTCTGTGGGTCAGATTCCTAGCAGCTACCTCTTAGGTGGTTGACCTGAGCGAGAGCTTCTAAGAGCTGACCCGCGCTACCGGCGTGGGTCCTCCCTGGATTACTGCGTTATCTCCTGATCCCGAGCTTGGCGACGAGGGCGCGATAGCGCTCCACGTCGGTGTCCCTCAGATAGTTCAGCAGACGCCTTTGCTTGCCCACCAGGAGAAGGAGGCCGCGGCGCGAGTGATGGTCCTTGGCATGCGTTTTCAGGTGCTCGGTGAGCTCCCGGATTCGGGAGGTCGACAGCGCGATCTGGACTTCGGGGGAACCCGTGTCTTTGTCCGCGCGCTTGTGCTCCGCGATCAGCTTGCCTTTGACTTCGTTCTCTGCTGCCAAACTCGCAGGCCAGTATACGAGGCGACCGGCACAGGCTGTTTACGACCCCCGAATCCGCGGATAGTCCGGACTATCGAGAACTTACCGCTGTCCCATGCACGGACAGTCCGGACTATCCGGCGAATTCGACGCTGCCGTCGGATCGTGGATCCGCCCCTGCTCGCCACGCGGTGGGGCCGTCGACCACGATCGCCTGCGAGTGGCCGAATGAATGGTGCCGGGGCGGCATCAGCAGGACGTGGTCGTTGGAGCGCGCCATCTCGCCCGCACCCGGGTGGTCCGCCTCGACCGCGGTCGTGACCCCATCCGCGAGGATCGCCTTCCGCGGCCGCGCCACTGCCTCCGCCGGATCCAGGCCATGGTCGACGAGGTTCATCAGCACCTGCGCCTGCAGCTGGGGCTGGAGGTCGCCGCCCATCGAGCCGAAGGCCGCCCACGCCTGACCGCCACGCGCCGCCATCGCCGGGATGAGGGTATGCATGGTTCGCTTCTTGGGCTCCAGCCGGTTGACGTGGCGCTCGTCGAGGCTGAAGTACACCCCGCGGTTCTGGAGCAGGATGCCCGTGCTCTCGGCCACGATCCCGGAGCCGAAGTCGAAGGCAAGGCTCTGGATCATGGAGATCACGTTCCCATGCTGGTCGGCGGCGCAGAGGTACACGGTGTCGCCCGCTTCACGGGCGCTGCCGCGGCCAAGGGCGACATGCCCGGCATCCAGGAACGGTGCGAGCGGCGCCGGCGCGAAATCCGGGTCGGTGATGTAGCGGTCGCGCAGCGCATAAGCCGCATGGCGGGCCTCATCGAAAGCCATACCCGCCACGAGCCGCACCAGCATCGCGGCCGCCGCCAGCCCTTGTGTCGGAGGGGGCAGCTCGTATACGACCACGTCGCGGTATGGGAACGTGACCGGGTCGACCCACTGCGATC
>VBII01000336.1 GCA_005887735.1 Chloroflexota bacterium | reverse complement strand
AGGTTCTTCTCACTCCTCAAGGCGGCGCGCCACGCACCTGCCCTTGCCAGACGCCTGACCCCACGGGAAGACGTCTAGGTCAAGGCGCGCGCAGTTTTCTGGTGCGACTCGACTCGCTCCATCGCCGGCACAACATCTGCCAAGAAGTCGTCCAGGCGGGATAGGAGCGCTGGCCAGCTGTATTCGCGCTCGACCAGGTTGCGGCCGGCCTGGCCGAGCTCAGACGCCAGGACACGGTCCTCCAGCACACGAAGCACCTGACGAGCAAATGTCGCGGCGTCGTCAGCGGCAAGGAAATGGACCCCAGCGAGCATTGAATCGTGGCCTTCGCAGCCAAGCGTCGTCGAGACGATGGGTCTCCCGGCGGCGAGTGCTTCGATCACTTTGATGCGTGTGCCGCTGCCGAATCGGACGGGAGCCACATAGACCGAGGCTTTTCGAAGGTAGGGCTTCACGTCGGGTACCCGGCCTGTTATTACGACGTTCGGTCCGGCAAGACGTCTCAGTTCCGGGGGTGGACCGACGCCGACTGCATAAAATATTGCGTCAGGTCTTTGGTCGAGGATCAATGGGAACACCTGACGTACAAAGAAGGTCACGGCATCCGTGTTGGGCCGATAGTTCATCGCTCCTGTGAACACGATTGCGTTCCGATCAGGTGGCTCTTCGCCAATACGAAACTCGTCAAGATGCACTCCGTTCGTGACGACTGCCGCACGCTTGCCGGGCACCTTTCGCAAGAGAATTTGCCGCTCACGATCCGAATGCACCAGGCACGCCGTCGCCCGGCGCCAAGCGGCTCGTTCTTCGCGGCGGACTTTGACGGATTCGATCAGGTTGAAGAGCCTCCGAAAAGGTCCGCCCTCGGTCAGGAAGCCACGGAAAAGTAGCTCAGACTCGATGTTGTGCTCATCCAGAACCGATATTGCGTGCGGTCCCAGGTCAAATCCGCTCATGTGGCAGGTTTCGATAATGACGACGTCGAAACCGCCGCTTCTGATCAGTCGGTCCACCGCTTCCTTCATAGCTGCGGAAAAGATGCTGCGCGCCGCATAAGAGGAGGTCGACCAAACCGATGCAAGCTGGGCTAACCGCCTGTCGCGCCTATCGGCGGGTGGGGCGGCGACAGGGTGGACGGTGATCCCCAGCTCCGCCAGGGCAGTCACGTTTCCGACCTCGTCGGCGCTCACGTAGGTTAATAGAGACACGTCGTGACGCTCGGACAGATGACGGAGGAACTCATAGCGCCGGATACCCGCCGCCCAATGTGGCGGAAACGGCAGCGACGGAGCCAGCATCAAGACCTTCAATCCGCCACCCCGGCCGAGTCTACCCGGGCTTGGTTCAGCCTCAAATGGGAAAGGACGGGTCGAGCGTGATCAAGTCCCTGCCCACCTGGGCGTGCGTCCCGACGGCTTGGACCTCACTCTCAGACCGATCCCGCAGAACCCATTGACGGCGCGGCCTCGAGTGCAAAGACTGGCCGGATATGGCGCCTTGCGGAGTTCGAAGCACATGATCGCCGAAAGGGCGACGCCTCCGGGTCTCGACTTGCCTCAATTCCTCTTCGTTCTCGAGCAGACTCAGGGCCACGTCGCTCATTCCCGGAATCTGGAGCGTCTGCTTGAGTCAGACTCCCGCTTCGAAGCGGGAGTCGTGCACGTGCGGCAATCCACCGAGGCACTTTCACGCCACGTCCCGCTGTTGCGCAATTGGTCCTGGCAGGCCAGCCGCAGTGCTCGTACGACCCTCAAACGTCGCCTGAAGCGCGGGAAACTTGACGGCTTGCTCATTCACACCCAGGTGGCGGCGCTCCTCGCCAAGGACATCATGCGCGTCGTCCCGACTGTGATCTCGATGGACGCCACCCCGAAGAACTACGACGAGATGGGCGCCTATTAGCACCGTTTGCAGCACGGCATCATCGAGCGCTTCAAAACGCGGATCAATTCCCGAGCGTTCAGTGGGGCCCGGGCGTTCGCGGTATGGTCACGCTGGGCTGCTGATTCATTGGTCCGTGACTATCACGTATCTCCAGAATCGGTACGCGTGATTCGTCCGGGGGTCGATCTGACCATGTTCCGGCCTCGCATGGTTGCGCGCCGTCCCGGGCCCGTGCGAATCCTTTTCGTCGGCGGTGACTTCGAGCGGAAGGGCGGCCCGGAGCTCATCAAGGCGCTTGCCGGAATGAGCAATCCTGTCGAGCTGCATGCGGTCACGAACACAGACATCAGCGCAATACCCGCCGGCGTGTCCCGCCACGTCTATCGCGATCTGAAGCCGCAGACGCCAAAGCTCGTCGAGCTGTTTCGGGACGCCGATATGTTCGTCTTGCCGACGAGGGCAGAATGCTACGGGCTCGTCATCACAGAGGCCATGGCCTGTGGCTTGCCGGTGATATCGAGCCCGATCGGAGCCATCCCCGAGCTCGTCCGCGACGGCGTGAACGGCTATCTGGTGCCGCCTTCCTCGGTCCCGAACCTACGTCGCGCCATTCAGACCTTGGTCGAAAGGCCGGCCCTCCGCTTCGCCATGGGCACCGAGGGGCTTGCCATTGCTCAGCGCGAGCACGATCTCAGAGCCAACTTCAACGCGATCGTCGAGCTGCTCTTTGAGATTGGGAGGCCCGCTTGAGCACGACACTGATGCTTGTTTCGGCCGATGTCAGTCCAAGGCTGAGGCGAGATGTTCAGGAGGGCCACCGGCCGGTCCCTGAATTCCTGCAGCTCGAGGACAGATTCGGGGTTAGCCTCCTCGACTGGTCACGCCTGGGAGCTGGGCATGGCGGCCGATCTCTCAGCCGATCGCTCCGTCATGTCGCGGCCGCGATGCGTGTACTGGATCGGCACCAGTCGGTGCTTTCGGATGGCGAGCATCTTGGCATCCCACTTGCTCTCGCCATGGGCATGCGAGCTGCGAGCACACGGCACGTCATGATCGGCCACCAGTTGCTGACACGCTCTAAAGAACCATTCTTCAAGCTCCTGAGAGCTCACCATCACATCGATCGTGTGATCCTCCACTCCCGGCGCCACCTGGAAGCCGCCCACGAGCGGCTCGGCATCCCGCGCAGCCAGTTGGCCCTGGTCCCTTATGGAATCGATACTGACTTTTGGCAGCCACGAGGCGCGAACGAAGAGAATCTCGTTCTGGCGCCAGGTCGGGACCACCGCGACTTCGCAACCCTGGCCCGAGCCTGCGGGGGCCTGAGTTGTGCGGTGTTCGCAACGCTCGCCAGCCTTCACTCCGGCCACGCTCGCGCTTTGATGCCTGATGCATGGCCACACAATTTCCACTCCGAGTACCTCGACTTCGCCGCGTTGCGAAGCACGTACTCCAGAGCGAGCGTGGTCGTTGTGCCGATGATGCAAGTCGACTTTCCGGCCGGGGTGACCAGCGTCCTGGAAGGGATGGCGATGGGCAAGGCGGTCGTGGCGACGGCGACTGCAGGGCTGGAGGGTCTGATCAAGGATGGCGAGACGGGCCTCACCGTCCCGGCAGGAGATGCCGACCGGATGCGCGAGGTGGTAGGCCGTCTCCTGGAGCGACCGGCCGAGCGCGCAAGGCTGGGCGCGAACGCCCGGCAGGCCGCCCTGGAGAACTTCGGCCTCGAGGCCTACTGTTCGAGATTGGCGGAGCAGCTTGCACGCCCGCCAGCCCCTGTTGCATGGGAGCCGGCGCAGCCCACAATTCAGTGATCCCGGCGCTGCTGCCCGCTACGTAGGCGGGATTGTCCCCCCTTTCGCTTGCCGCCCGGCGGTCACCGAGCCCGACGCTGCTGACAATCGTCGCCGCCTCGCCATGGCCAGGATCGCACCGCCGGCTAACAAGAAACCCGTCAAGGCAACACCAATTGGTGCCCACCGTGGCTCCTCGGCCGTTACCGGGGTCGTATGCGGCAGCGGGCTCGCTTCAGAGGGTTGCGGTGCGACCGCCAGCCACTCCTTGTAGAACACTCCTTCGCCATCAGTCGGGGTTCCACTCCAGTCCTTGATCAGCACGTTGCTCGGATCCTGCCACGGGTTCCAGGTCCAGGCCAGATAGCTCAATCCGTGCTGGTCGGCCCACGGAAGGAACGTCGGCAGAAATGTCTGATTGCCACTGGCGGAGTCGCCCGTCTCTCCGACGACGACCGGGAACCGCAGTGCGATCGGGGCGATCACAGCGTCCCAGCAGGCTCTCGCCGAACAGCCTTGCCCCGGATAGGCGTGCCAGCCCGCGACGAGCTGATGCAACGGGTCATGCGGGGTGTGAGTCAACCATCCCGAGAGATCGTCAGCCCAGTCGAGTCCGTTGACCAGGATGGGCTGGGTCGCGCCGGCGGCGCGAATTGTGTTCACGAGCTCTTGAGCGCCCGCCGTGCGCCATGGCGTCGACACGGTGTATGGGGAGCCTCCGGTCACGTACTGCGTGTAGGTATCTCCGTTCAACCAGCCGGCCCAATGGTCGGCATTTTCGCCCCAGTAGTCGTATGGCTCGTTAAACAGGTCGAAGATCACCCCGGGCTCTGATTTGTACGAGCCGGCGACCTCACGCCAGAACTCAATCGAGTGATCCGCGTCCGGGGCGGGATTTTGCGACAGTGCAAGCACGGTGCCAGGAGCAGACCAGTGCAGGTCCAAGATCGCGTACATACCGGCCGAATGAATGAGGTCCACCTCGGTTCGGATGGCCTTCTGGTAAGCGGCGCCGGCGGCGGTTGGTTTGACATGGTTGATGGCCAGCCAGCAATCCTCGTTCAGCGGCACCCGAACCACGTTGATCTTCCACGCCTGCATCGCTGCGTACGTTGACGCCTCGTCCAGCGGTTGATCCCCGTACACGCCATCCCAGCCCTGCGCGCACGTGAACTCGGTCCCCGACAAGCCCACACCGCGGAGCTTGATCACCCCACCCGACGCGTCAACGAGGTGGTTTCCTGAGACGGAAATCGTCAGAGATTGCGGTTTGCCGGTCAGCTCGGCCCGCGCCGGTTTGACGGCGAGCACAACAGGAGCGGCCAATACCAGCAGTGCGACGGCGACACACGCGCCTTTCAGGACGGTCACCGTAAGGATGTAACACATGCCGTCGCAGCCTCAAACCAGCCACATGGCCCCGCGGCAGGACTGCTGACCCAGGCGGATCGGGACACCGGACAGGCGCCTCCCCGAGCACCACGGCCGGCAGAGTCCGCGGGCCCACTTCGGGACCGCACCTCGGGCGAATTTGTCGAAACCAGCTGCCGAATTACGGACCCTGTGTGGTTACGGTCCGGGTCGTACGATGCGCCCGCTTTGTCCCGGTGCCGGCGGGACACCAGACTCATGTAGCCCAACCGCTCCTGACCGTACGATTCCGGGCAGGGCCATGAATCGCAGGGTCCTCCGCTGCCAACTCGGATTCGTCGGGGCCCAATCAACTCATGGCTAGATACGTCGAAGTACTGTTCCGCTACTGGGTGCGTTTCACGATCGTGCTGATCATCGCCCCCCTTGCGCTGGGTGGCGCAAGTGTGGTCGTTTTCCGCACATATCAGGCCACGGCCAGCGTCTGGGTCGAATCGCCAGACACCTTCGGCCAGAGCGTCACGCTTTCCGGCTGGAACACCTATCTGACGCCGGCCCAAAACCAGGCGGACACGCTCCAGCAGCTGATCACGACACTTTCGTTCGATAACGAGGTTGGAGATCGTCTCGTGGCCAATGGAGTCGTCGGGAGTCGTGACCAACGGAATGGGATCGTCCAATCCATCCCGACGGGCATGAAGGTCACGCCAGGCGGCTCACACCTCATCACGATCACCTTCTCCGATGCCAGTCAGACCGCGGCCGTGGGCGTGATCCAGGCTGC
>VBII01000335.1 GCA_005887735.1 Chloroflexota bacterium | reverse complement strand
AGCTTGTGGATCGGCCCCACATCTCACACGCGGGAATCACTGGCGACGGCAGCAGCCTAAAACGAGCTGCGATCGCGTTGCTGGCGTGCATCAGCGCCGGAATTGCATACGTCCTCGTGCTCGTCTGGGCCGACAAGACAGTCCGTGATACGAGGGAAATGCAGCGCCGGCTCCGCGTGCCGGTTCTGGCCGCGATCCCAATATTGCGCCTCGAACAAAG
>VBII01000085.1:4903-5291 GCA_005887735.1 Chloroflexota bacterium | reverse complement strand
CTTGCGGTCGCTGCGCAGCTCGGCCGCCGACCCGCTCAATGCGATGGTCCCGTGCTCGAAGACGTAGGCCCGATCCGCGACGTCCAGAGCCGACTCCACGAACTGCTCCACCAGGAGCACCGCGATGCCCTGCCGGCGGAAAACACGAATGATCTCGAACAGCTGGCGAACGACGGTTGGGGCCAGGCCCTGCGACATCTCATCGATCATCACCAGGCGCGGTTGCGACAGGATCGCCCGCGCCAGGGCGACCATCTGCTGCTCCCCGCCGGACAGGGTGCCGACCAACTGGCGGCGCCGCTCGCGCAGCTTTGGAAACAGCGCGTATGCGTCCGCGATGTCGACCTCGCGCCCGGCCGCGTTGGAGACGAGCCGAAGCGTGTCCTCG
>VBII01000085.1:0-4737 GCA_005887735.1 Chloroflexota bacterium | reverse complement strand
CCCGGCCGCACGGAGAGGGTCACGTCGCGAATGACCTCGAGTCCCCCGTAGCCGGCCGCGAGACGGTCAACCTCGAGGAGGGGCGGCTCATCCTTCCTTGCTCTCGCCAGGGTCGCGACGTCGCCGGTCAGCTTCTTCGATTCCTCGCCGAGATACGCGGCGATGACCTTCGGGTCGTTGCGGATCGAGTCAGGACGGCCGCGCGCCAGCAGCTTTCCGAAGTCGAGGACGTAGACGAAATCGCAAACCCTCATCACCAGGCTCATGTCGTGGTCGACGAGCAGCATCGACACGTGGAAGCGCTCCCTCACCGCGTGGAGCAGCTCCGCCAGGCGCGCGGTCTCCTGCGCATCCAGCCCTGCCGCCGGCTCATCGAGCAGCAGGAGCTTCGGCCTCATGGCCAGGGCCCGAGCGATCTCTACCCGCCGCTGTATGCCGGCGGGCAGGTCACCCGCAAGCGTTCGCGCATAGCGCCCGAGGTCGAGCACGTGCAGGATCGCGCGCGCGCGTTCCGGCACCATGAGGTTTTCCTCGACTGTCATCGAGCCCCACAGCTGGAGGTTCTGGAACGTGCGCGCGACGCCCAGCCGCGCGCGCTCGTGCGGCGGCGCGTAGGTCAGGTCGTTGGTCTCGAAGAAGACCGAGCCCCCCTCTGGCCGGATCACGCCCGAGATGCAGTTGAAGAGCGTGGTCTTGCCCGCTCCGTTGGGACCGATCAAGCCGAGTATCTCGCCGCGATTGAGGTCGAGCGACACGCCATCGAGCGCGACGATGCCGCCGAACCGGACGGTAAGGTCGCGCACCCGCAGCATCGTCATGCGACCTTCACCTTCCTGCCGCCGAGCACGCCGGCCGCCGACCAGGCGTGGCGCGCCCTGGCACGCAGGTCGCCCCACACCCCGTCCGGCAGCGCGATGAGCTGAACGATCAAGAGCACCCCGACCGCGATCTGGAACCAGTCATAGGAGATCTCGTACGCGTGGCCCATGAAGGTCCCATGGCCGAAACGGGTCAGGACGTCGGGGACCACCGCCATGAACACGCCGCCGAGTGCGGCGGCCGGGACGTACCGGACCCCCATCAACACCGCGATCGCTGCGAATTGGAGCGAGGTGAAAAGCCAGAACGGCTGCGGGCTGACCGAGCCCGCGACCAGCGGGTAGAACGAACCGCCGAGGCCGGCGATCGCCGCGGACATGCCGAACGCCAGCAGCTTGTAGCGCGTCAGGTTGACCCCCATCGTCGCCGCTGCCACCTCTGAGTCGCGGATGGCCCACGCAGAAGAGCGCCAGCAGCACCACGTAGGCGGCCATGAGGTGCTTCGAAGAGTCCATCTGCAGGCCGAACATGGTGGCGTGGTCCACCCGCCATCCGGCGCTGCCGCCGGTGAACCACTCGAACGCGTGGTCCTGAAAAACGTAGCGATCGAAGACCAGCGCGATGCCCAGCGTGACGATCGCGAGCGTGATCCCGCGCAGACGCAGCGCAGGGATCCCGACGATCACTCCCAGCGCGAAGGCCGCGGCCACGCCGACCAGGACCGCGACCATGTAGTCGGCGTGAAATCCGGCGACCATGAGGCCGGCGGCGTAGGCCCCTACGCCGGCAAAGGTCGCCTGGCAGAGCGAGATCTGACCGACGTAACCGGTGAGGAGGACGAGGCTGAGCAGGCCGAACGCCCAGATCACCGCCAGCGCGGCGTCGAACTTGAAGCCGACATCGAAGCCGACCGGGATGCGCCCGAGCACCGTGAATGCGATGAGCGCGGCGAGCACGCGGAACATCAGCCGCGATGTCATTTCGCGGCCACCGCAAAACCTCGCGGATTGCGCACGATCAGGACCGCGATGATCACGAGCAGGGCCACGAGTCGGGGAAACCCGAGCGACTGGATCCAGATCGTCGGATAGGTCTCGAGCAGGCCGAGCAGGAAGCCACCCAGCACGGTGAGAGGCAGTGAGACGAGGCCGCCGATCAACGCTGCCGCGAGGGCGTCGATGATCAACAGGGTCAGGCTCGTGGTGTCGAAGTTGATGAATGGCGTGATCAGGATCCCGGCCAGCGCGGCGACAAGGCTGCCGAGCATCCAGCTCACCGCACTCACCCTGTTGACCGGCACGCCCCACAGCGACGCCGAGGTCGGGCTGTCGGACACCGCTCGCATCGAGCGGCCGAAGCTGGTGTAGCGAAGGAAGGCGCCAAGGCCGAAGGCGAGGCCGAGCGCCATGACGACGATGACGATGTAGTTGGCCCCGATCGGAACGCCCGCGAGCTGGAATGTCGCCTGCTGCGGTGCGAGATAGATCGGCAGGTGGTACTGGTTGTTCTTCCAGATCAGCGAGGCCGCCGACTGCAGCGCGAGCAGCACGCCGATCGTGATGACGGCCTTCACCACTGGCTCTCGGGTGCGGACCCAGCGGAACACCGCGAACTCCAGGGCAAGGCCCATCAACGCCGCGAAGATGAGTCCGACCACGACCGCGAGCAGCGTCGCGAGCCAGGTGGGCCAGAACGGATGCGACCACCCGTAAAAGACCTGCCACGCGACAAATGTCGAGAACATGCCCATCGCTCCATGGGCGAAGTTCAGGACCCCGGTCGTGCGATAGATGAGGACGATGCCGAGCGCCGCCAGGGAGAAGATGCCTCCCAGGCCCAGCCCGATGATCGTGTACGCGGCGAATGCTCCCATCTGCTTAAGGCATCACGTGCAGACCCAACCGGACGTGGTATGCCAACCGTTGCCGTTGCTTGCCGTGTAGGTGAAGCAATGGTTTGGATCGTGGTTGCCTGAGCCGTAGGACAGAGGCACCGACCATCCGGTCTGGAATCCCTGTATGGCGTCCAGCGCCTGCACCAATGAATCGCGCGAAAGGTTCTTGCCCGCCTTGCGCGCCGCCTCGACGAACACCATCGCGGCGGTCCAGGCGTGCTGCGTGTAGATATCGAGCGCCTGGAACTGACCCGGGTAATAGTGCTGCACCGTACCGAGGTACTGGCGCACCGTGGCGTTGCCCTGGTGGTCGTAAGGCGACAGGAAGGGCACCAGCGAGTGCGCGTTGCGCAGCTCGCCGTCGTACGACCTCTGTACGTTGAACTTGTCCAGGCCGGCGCCGAGGACACCCGGGTACCAGTTCGCCGCCTCCATGGCGTCGAACAGACGGTGATAGCTGAACGGGTCGAGGGCAGCGATCACGTAATCGGGGCACGACCTGTCCCCTGTGGCGCACGAACCGCTGGGCCCCGCGCCTCCGCCGCTCGGTCCGTGGTGGGAGTGCTGGAGGTTGAACACAGTCGACGTGTAGTTGGCCTGCGTCGCAGAAACCTCTTCGACGTCCGTGTAGGCGATGCCGTCCGCCGCGAGACGGTTGAGCAGGTTCGCCTCGACCGGGTGCACCCACGGCACGTCGCCGAGGACGACCACGGCGGGGTGCTTTACCCCGAGCGCCTTTGCTTCATCGGCGATCGCTGTGCCGTAGCGGTAGAAGTTGGCGGAGGTCGGGAAGGCGAGCGGATCTGCGTACTCGGCCGGCGTACCGAGGCCGCCGATGACGGGGATCCCTTGCGAGGTCAGAGTCTTGATCTCGTTGTTCTCGCCCAGCGGCGCCGTCAGGCCGACCACCGCGAGAACGTTCTGCGAGATCAGGTACTGGGCGCACGCATGCGCCGAGCTGGCGTCGTACTTCGAGTCGCACCACACGTACTGCACCTGCCGGCCGTTGACGCCGCCGGCCGCGTTGACGGCCTGCATGTAGGCGCGCACCGTGTCGCGCTCGACCGACGAATCGATGGGGCCCGTGATGTCGAAGAAGCCGCCGATCGTGATGGTCCCTCCGGTCACGGCACCGCCGCCGCTGCTCGAGGGGGCGCCGCCGGTGCCCGGAGCACCCGGCATCGCGGCCGGGCTGGCGTTGGCCTGGGCGCCCGCAACCTGGCCTTGAGACACCAGGGAGGCGGAGCCGGGCTGGGTGAAAGACCTCACGGTCATGACACCGAGGACCGCTCCGACCACCAGCGCTGCGCCGAGCAGAGAGACGGCAATCCGTTCTCGGCAGCCCCGTGACATTCAGGCACTCCCCCTTGAGGGTATTGGTAGGCAGCCGCCCCTTCCCTCTCTCAGATACGCGCGAGTACCGGGCTCTACCCGAATTCACTGCACGATTTAGTGGGTTTCAACCCACCAAACACTGATTAGGCACTGAGGCTCAGGGGCCTCAGGCCGTCACGCTGCGGTGCTGGTCCGCCGTCGGGAGCTGGACGATCTCGCCTCGGTTGGCCTTGAAGTCGTACAGGTCGCGGTCGGCACGCGCGGAAAGCGACACGACGTCGTCGGCCCGCTCGAGCTGCGCCACCCCAGAGCAGAAACGGACTCCAGACTTCGCGGCCTCGAGCTGGATCTCACCCAGCCGGGTGCGCGCGCTCCCGGCCGTCGTCTCGGGCAGGACGCACACGAACTCGTCACCCCCGTAGCGGAACACCACGTCATCGGCGCGGAGGCTGTCCTTCAGCACCTGGACCAGGCCGGACAGCATGGCGTCGCCTGCCGGGTGGCCGTGCGCGTCGTTTTCCTCCTTCAGCCCGTCGATGTCGATGAACGCCACGGCCAGCGGTGAGGCGTGGCGGCGCGAGCGCACGATCTCGCGCTCCGCGGCGGAGATTCCCGCAGCCCGCCGCAGCACGCCGGTCAACTCGTCGAAGGCGGAGTTCTCGCGAAGGCCGAACAGCGCCCGCGTGCTC
>VBII01000084.1 GCA_005887735.1 Chloroflexota bacterium | reverse complement strand
GGGAGGGGGCGGACGAAGCCCGCATCAAGGCGGAAGCAGGCGGCGTTACGATCCGAACCATCGAGGAGACGAACGAGCCGTCAGGCAAGTGCCTGGTGTGCAACAAGCCGGCCAAATACCGAGTCTCGCTGGCAAAGGCGTACTAAGTCCTGACACAACGGCCGGATAGTCCGGCCTATGCGGGGCTTTTCTCCGAGTTCATGGCGCTTCGTCCGGACTAACCGGGTGTTTCGGCAACAGGGCGCGCGCCTGACGGACCTGTGCGACTACTGATCGCGGCGCTCGAAGGTCGGCGGCGGTGAAGCGGAGCAGGTGATACCCGGAGTTCACGAGCGCATTCTGGCGGCGCATGTCGGCAACCATCCGGTCCTTGTGGTTCTCGCCGTCGTACTCGATGACCAACCTGCGGTCCGGGTAATAGAGATCCGCGCGCCCTACTAAGTTCCCGGCTGCGCCTCGAAGCTCGGCCTGGACCGAAGGACGCGGCAGCTTCGCTCTGATCAACGCAATCCGGAGGCGCGTCTCCATCGGCGACTCGGCTCGGGGATCTGCCATTCCCACGGCACGCCGCAACCTCTTGATTCCTTTGGCCCCAGCGTGCTTCTCTATGTGACTCGCAAGCTGTGGCACTGTGACCAAGCCCGCACGAAGGGCCATGTCAACCGCGACGACTGCTTCAACAGCATCGGGACGGCTTCCGAGATCACACGCCGTCCGCATTGCGGACGTAGTCCGGAACCGATGCTGGATGATCACCTCCGAGTCAGGGAGCGCCGCTCGTCTCAACTTCACTCCAGCCCGAGCCCGAACTGGGACGTCACGTCCGACAGTTGCCTCTATGGGTTCGGACCACGCTACGTCAAGGCCCAAAAGCCAGGCCGCAGTGAGGCCTGAGAATGCGTACGCGGCCGGCAAACGCTGTGCGACTGCTCGCATCTTCAGCTCCGGCTGCTCCCGGAGGCCGACCCAGGCATATTGGCCGCGGCTCAAGCGCTTCCAGAACTTTGTCTGCAGATCGTCCCAGCGCATGCCGAATTGCCTGGCATCGTCGACCGTGAACGGGCGGTACCGCAGCTCGACCTGAGGTAGCGATGTGGTGGCCATGGCTTCGAGCATCAGTCCCGGGGCGCTCTAAGACAACCGGGCCTGTTAAGAGCAACAGACCATCGGATAGTCCGGACGAAGCCACATCAAGTGTGACGCAAACGCCGGATAGTCCGGACTATCCGATGATTTCAGGCCGTCGGGTTCTCGAACGCCCCAATCTTCGGCGCGTCCGGGTGCATCGAGGTCTGCGGAATCAGCTTGAGCGCCCCCGAGGCGACCGCGTCGAGCACCGCCTCCGCCACATCAGGATGGAAGTGCGTCCCCGCCCCAGCCCGCACCTGCTCCACCGCCGCCTGGAGCGGCATCCCCCGCCGGTACGGTCGGTCAGACGTCATCGCGTCGATCGCGTCCGCCGCGCTGACGACCCAAGCGAACATGGGCAGCTCGTCCCCCTTCTTGCGGTCCGGATACCCCTTGCCGTCGAACCGCTCGTGGTGCGAGCGCACGATCACGAGCTCGTCGGTCAGCATGCGCAGGCCGCTCAGGATGTTGAACCCCACGACCGTGTGGCTCTTCATCTTCTCGAACTCGGCCTCGGTGAGCTTGCCGGCCTTCTGAAGGATCGCGTCCGGCACGCCGATCTTCCCGATGTCGTGCAGCCGTCCGCCACGCTCGAGCCGCACCCATGCCGCCTGTTCCGTCGGCGAGTAGTGCATCTGCCGCGCGATCATCAGCGCGTACTGCGTCACACGCTCGGAATGGCCGGCGGTATACGGGTCTCGAGCGTCGACCGCGTTGGCCAGCGCCTCGAGGGAGGCCAGGATGACCTCCTCGCGGTCCTTGAAGAGTCGAGCGTTGTCGATCGCCACCGCCGCCTGGGCGGCGAGCTCCGTCACCAGGTTGCGGTGGTCGGAGGTGAACCCGTGGTCGACCTGGTAGTTGGCGAGAAACACCACGCCGAGAGGCTTGCCGCGCAGCGTGATCGGAACGCACAGCACCGCGCGCGGGTTGAGCGGGCTGTCGGTTGCGGAATGATGCTCCATCGACTCCATCACGGCCTCGTCGGACTCCATGACGCGGCGGCAGATCTCGCCGCCGATGCCGAGGGCAAGCCGCTCCGCGGTGGCGTGGTCGGTGCCGAAACCGCCCTTGAGGACGAGCCGGCCGCCGTCTTCCAGAGCGAGGCAGCCGATCTGCGCGGAGGACGCCTTGGCCGCACCGGCGAGCACCTGCTGCAAAACCTGGTTCAGGTCCAGCGTCGACGTCGCGGCCTGCAGCGCCTCCTGCAGGCTGCGCAGCTCCCAGATGCTCCGCTCGTTCTTCTCGTAGAGCTCGGCATTGCGCACGGCGACGACGCCCTGGTTGCCGAGCGTGGCGAGCACCCTCTGGTCGTCCGTGGTCCATTCGCGCTTTTTGCCGTCGAAGACCGACAACGTTCCCCAGAGGCGGCCGTCCTCGAGCATGGGCGTGCAGATCGCCGCCTGGAGGCCGTAAGCGTGGAGGTCGGGCGGCGTCTGGAGGTCCGGGCTCGCGTCGAAATCGGGTACGGCGGTCGGGCGCAGGCTCAGCATCACAGCGCCGACCAGACCCTGGCCGTTCTGAAACTCGGTCCCGTCCACCGCGTCCGGAAAGCCAAGCGACATGATCAGCGCCTGCTGGCCTTCTTCAGTCGTGCGGGTGAGCAATCCGGCGGTGCCGGCGGTCACGCGCACCGCGGTCTCGAGGGTCTTGTGCTCCAGCACGCGCGCGCCCTGGGTGACGGTGGTGAGGGCCTGCGAGACCTCGCCCAGCGCGTCCAGCGCCGTGTCGAGGCGAGACGCCTGGCCGGTGACGACCTGCAGGATGCGCGAGTTCTCGATCGCGACTCCCGCCATCGACCCCAGCTCGTCCAGCGCGCCGACATCGTGTTGCGTGAAGCTCGAGGTGCCGCGGCGGCCAAGGCACAGCGCGCCGATCACCCCAGTCTTGCCCCGGATCGGCGTCAGCGCTTCGTTCACAGTGACGGCGTGCGTCGCCAGGCGCAGTCCGCTGAACGTGGGCTGCTGCTCGGTCACCGCGTTGCGCAGAACCGTCTCGCCGCGGCGAACCCTGGTCAGCGACTCGTCGAGCGCCTCAGCCTCGCCGTCCTCTGACTGGAAGAGAACAGCGCGCCCGGCGTCGTATTTGATGATCTCCTTGCCTCGCTCGAGCACCAGGTCGAGGGCCTCCTGCATCGTCTTGCCCGACGCTTCTTTGACCAGCTCGTTCATCAGCGAGTAGCGCGCCGATTCCTTCTGCGAGATGGCGACCGCGTGCGCGCTGGCAAGCTGGGCCCCGGCGCGAAGGGTCAACGTGGTCGCGAGGCGCCGGTCGTCGTCGCTGAATCCCGCAGTGTGCTTGCCGAGCAGGATGAATCCGCCGATGCGGTCTCCGATCGGCATCGGCACGGCCATGGCGGCGCGCAGGCGCATGTCCTCGGGCATGAAGTTGAACAGCTCCTTCAGCGCCCCATTGCCCTCGGCGGCGTAGGTCTGGCCGGACTCGACCGCCGCCAGCAGCGGGCCCGCGCCGTTCTGCCGCCGGCCCACGGACATCAAATGGAGACCGTCCAGGCCGACCCCTGGCGGCTGTGGAACGAACTGCCACGTCTGCCGGCCGTCCGTCCTCGATGTCGGAGGTCGCCGCCAGGAAAGACCGATGCTTCAGCTGCAGGTCTTTCTTCTGCCGCTCGATCGTGTCGACGAAGTTCCGCACCGTGACGCCGCCGACCGCTCCGGCGCAGCCGAGCAGCGCGAGCCCCACGAGCTGGACGACCAGGTCGCCCTGGCGCGGGTTGAACTGGGCGATCAAGACCGTGAAGATGGCGGCCACCGCCGCGACGGGGGCCGACACCCGCCAGTTCCGATAGACCACTCCGGCCCCCAGCGCCAGCACCCCGGCGACCGCCGCCAGGGCGGTCGACCACCCGACCCGGCCGCTTCCGTTCAGCGAGGCGCCGACGAGCAGCAGCGCCGCGCTGGCCGCCGAAAGGCCGAACCGGAGCCCCAAAAGCGCCCGTGCCGAATTCATCTGGCGGGCAGTAAGTCTAGGTTTTGGTCCGGAGGGGGAAGCTAGATACCGAACTTAAACTTCATGCCAGGCACAAAGTGACGGTTTCCGAGCTCCTCAGGATCGCCGACCACCTCGACCCGAGCGACCAGGCGCTGGTCCGCAAGGCTTTCGAGAGGGCCGCGACCGCCCACAACGGCCAGCACCGGCTCTCTGGCGAGGACTACGTCAACCACCCCCTCGAGGTGGCTGCGATCCTGGCTGACCTGGAGCTCGACGCCGAGACGATCTCCGCCGCCCTCCTCCACGACACGGTGGAGGACACCAACCTGACCGCCGAAGAGGTCAAGCGCGAGTTCGGCCCCGAGGTGGCTCGCCTGGTCGACGGCGTCACCAAGCTGGGCCGGATCTCCCTTCGCACCGACCAGCAGCAGCAGGCGGAGAACATCCGCAAGATGATGGTGGCGATGGCGGAGGACCTTCGGGTGGTCCTCATCAAGCTCGCCGACCGCCTCCACAACATGCGGACGCTCGAGCCGCTCACGGAGGCCAAGCGCCGGAAGATCTCGCGGGAGACGCTCGACATCTATGCGCCGCTGGCGCACCGGCTCGGGATCGGCCAGATCAAGTGGGAGCTGGAAGACCTCTCCCTCCGCAACCTCGAGCCCGAGGCTTACGACGACGTCGTGAAACGGATAGCGCGCAAGCGCAACGAGCGCGAAACGCTGGTCTCCGACCTGCGCGAGATCCTCGCCCGCGAGCTCGAGAAGGTGGGCATCCAGGCCGAGATCACCGGCCGGCCGAAGCACATCTACTCCGTCTGGCAGAAGATGACCCGCGAGAGCAAGGACTTCTCCGAGATCTACGACCTGTCCGCGATTCGCGTGCAGGTGGAGTCGGTGCGCGACTGCTACGGCGTGCTCGGGGTGGTGCACTCGCTGTGGAAGCCGATGCCCGGCCGCTTCAAGGACTACATCGCGATGCCCAAGTCGAACGGCTACCAGTCGCTGCACACCACCGTCATCACCCACACCGGCGAGCCGATCGAGATCCAGATCCGCACGCAGGAGATGCACCGCGTCGCCGAGTTCGGCGTGGCGGCCCACTGGACCTACTCGAGTGGCAGAACGAGGTGGGGGACGCCGAGTCGTTCCTCAACACGGTCAAGGTCGACCTCTTCCAGGACGAGGTCTACGTCTTTACGCCCCGCGGCGACGTGATCAACCTCCCCGCCGGCTCGACCCCGGTCGATTTCGCTTACCGCATCCACACCGAGGTCGGCCACCGCTGCATCGGGGCCAAGGTCAACGGCAGGATGGTCCCGCTCGAGTACGACCTGAAGAACGGCGAGATCGTCGAGATCCTCACCTCGAAGGCTCCGCACGCCCCCAGCCGCGACTGGCTCAACTTCGTCAAGAGCGCATCGGCCAAGGAGCGCATCCGCAAGTGGTTCAAGAGCCAGCGCCGCGAGGAGAACGTCGCCAAGGGACACGACCTTCTCGACAAGGAGCTGCATCGCATGCATCGCGTCAGCCTGGCCGACCTGCCGGAGCCGAAGCTGCTAGAGATCGCCTCCCTGCACAGGTACGGAACGATCGACGACTTCCTGGCCGCGATCGGATACGGCGACCTGTCGCCGCATTCGGTCGTGATGCGGATGGCGCTCAACATCGACGCGCCCGGGGGGGATCTCCGGAGCATTCCTCTGATCCCACACGTCCAGCCGATGCCGCGCGTGTTGGTTCGCGGCGAGAAAGGAATCCTCACCTCTGTGGCGACGTGCTGCCAGCCGGTGCCCGGCGACGCGATCATCGGCTACACGACTCGCGGGAAGGGCGTCACCGTGCATCGCGCCGACTGCATCAACGCAGTCAACGCGCAGGACTCAGCGCGAGTCGTTCCCGTCGACTGGGAATCGGACGCGTCTCATCTCTACCCGGTCGCGATCAAGATCGAGGCCTTCGACCGGCAGGGACTCATGCGCGACATCGCCACCGTGGTCGCGGAAAATCGCGTCAACATGTCGGCGCTCGAGGTCCACGTGTACGACGACAAGACGGCGGTCGTTTCGACGACGGTGGAGATAGATTCGCTCGCGCAGCTCTCGCGCCTGATGGAGAAGCTCGAAGGCGTGAAGGACGTGCACACCGTCGCCCGCGAAGCCTCCTAGCCATGGCGGTGCACATCGAGGTCACCGCCGACCGACGCTTCGGTACCAACTCCTACCTCGTCGAGGATGACGAGACGCACGACGCCGTGGTGGTCGACTCCAACCTCGAGCCTGAGCTGGTCATCGAAGTTGCGAAAGCCCGCGGCGCCAATGTGAAAGCCATCGTCCTGACCCACACGGACATCGACCACATCGCGGGATTACATGAGCTGCGAGAAGCATTCGGGCCCGTCCCGATCGCGGTCCACAAAACCGAAAAGGACGTCATCGAGGATGGGAAGCCGCTGCGTCGAGAGTTCGGTCCCCTCGCGACGCGGCTGGATAACGTCACGGCATTCGTCGAAGGTGAGCCCTATCGGGCAGGCTCGCTCGAGTTCGAGGTGCTGCACACCCCAGGACACAGCCCGGGAGGCGTGACGCTGAAGATCGACGGCTACCTGTTCACCGGCGACGCGCTGTTCGCCGGGTCGATCGGACGCTCCGACTTCGCGAACTCAGACCCAGGCGCGCTGCTCGAAGGCATCCGCTCGAAGCTGCTGGCCGAGTCCGACGAGATGATCGTGTACAGCGGACACGGCCCGGCAACCACGATCGGCCGCGAACGAAAGATGAACCCCTTCCTGGCCTGAACCCCGGATAGTCCGGACTATCGGGTGTTTTGCTCGAAGAGAACTTCCGTTGGTCCGGACTAACCGATGTTTCAGTGGCCGAGAGTCAGGACGACGAGCAGTGCCGGACCAAGGAGGATCAACCAGAGGGTGGGGAAGACGCAGCCCACGGTGGGGATCAGGATCTTCAGCGAGGCACGCGCCGCCTCGGTGCGGATCTTGAGCCGGCGCTTCACCCGCATCTGAGCCGCGTGCGCCGCGATGGTGCGGGCGATCGGCACGCCGGTCCGTTCCGCGTAGAGAATTCCGCGGACCAGTGAGGTGAAGTCGTCGATCCCGGTCGCCTCAGCCATCTCCACGAGCGCGTCCGCCCGTGGCCTTCCGAGCTGAATCTCGCGCAGCGCGCGCGCGACGAGAAGCGTCAGCGAGTCGTCCTGGTGGCGCACGAGCTGTTCGAGCGCGCGGTCGAGGCCGAGGCCGGCCTCCATGCTGATCGCGACCACATCGAGGGCGTTGGGGAGCGATGCCTCCAGCTCGGTACGGCGCTCCCGAACCAGCTGGTCCAGCCAGACGACCGGCACATAGAAGCCGACGGCCACCCCGAGGACAAGCGCGAGTCCGATCGCGAACGGCGTACCGATGAACATTCCGATGGCCGTGCCGATCGCACCCACGGCCGCCGCGGCGGCGATGCGGAGCGTCTGCAGGCCGGCGGGGTCGATGTTGAGCGGGTTGCCGACGAAATCAAGCTGGCGGCGAAAGTTCGCTGCCTGCGCCTCGGGTGTCATCCGCATCATCTGGCGATCGAGCCAGCGACGCATTGGACCAAACAGCCGGTCGACGAGGGGCTTCTCGAGCTGCAGCGCCACCGCACTCTGGCCCAACCCGACCTCCTGGCGAGCCAGTCGCTCGCGGGCCAGCGTGGTCGCGTCGGCGGCGCGTGACGCGATGATGCCCATTGTCAGGAGGTAAGCGCCCAGCGCCGCGCCGACGCCGATGATCAGGGGCAGCGCGTTCATGCGATCGCCGTCAGCCGGCGAATGATGAGATTTCCGACGAACAGCAGGAGGGCCGCGAGGCCGAGCATGAACCAGCCAAGCGGGTTGACGAGCATCGGCCGGAAGTAATCGCGGACGATGAAGTACAGCGCCAAAGCCGCGACGATCGGCAGCAGGGTGATGATCAGAGCGGTCGCGCGCGACTGAGCCGTCGCCGCGTTGATCTCGGCCCGCATCTCTTCGCGCTGTCGCATCGTGTCGGCGAGCGTGACGAGGATCGCGGGGAGGTCGCCGCCGATCGAACGCTGGATCGTGATCACCATCACCATCAATCGCAGGTCGCGGCTGCCGATCCTCCTGACCATGTTGTTCAACGCGCTCTCGACCGACGCTCCCAGCTCGATCTCGCGGCGCGCCAGCGCGAATTCGTCCGAGACGGGAGGGCCCGCGTTGTCTGTGACCGAGCTAAGCGATTGCGCGACGGATTGGCCGGCCTTCATCGAGTTAGCGATCAGCTCCATGGCACGCGGCAGGCCCGCGTCGAACTGGCGGAGCCGGTGCCCGCGTCGGTTGCGCAGGTAGAACGACGGGAGGAGATAACCAATGACCGCGAAGACGAGAAACTCGGGCCCGAAGCCGAAACGCAGCAGACTGATCACGCCGAACAGCACGGCGGCGACGAGCTGGATGATTCGAAACTCGTACGGCCGCAGCTCGAGGTCGGAGCTGACCAGGTCACGCTGCAGCTTGCTGGTCTGCTGCTCGGCGGCGATCCAGACGGGCGTGCCGGTCGGCTCGAAGCGCCTCCTCAGCTGCTCGCGGACGTCAGCGAGGGTTCGATACGAAGCTCGGACCGATTCCTCGGGGGCGGCTGACTGCTGCGAGCGAACTGTTCCGAAGACGACGAGCCCGACCCCGATGGCCGCCGCGACCGCGACCAGGATGATCGCGGTGCCCATCTAATGCGATGCGGTGAACTGCCAGCGCTTCTCCACGTCCCTCGGGCCCACGCCTGTCGCCGCCGAGACGTCCTGGCATTTGCTGTCGGGCGAGGTGGGCAGGTTCCCATAGACGGTGTAGGACTCGAGCTCGTACTTCATCGTCGCGTTGTTGAGCAGCCAGAACAGGTACTCCGAATCGCATGCGGTCATCAGCACCGTGAGGCTGCTCGTCACAGCCCCCGATGAAACGGCGGGGCCATTGCTCGCCGGCCCGACCCTCAGCACGTCGACCTCGCGGAACACCGTGCGCACCACCGCCGTCCCGGGGCTCTGGCCGAACGTCGAGGTGTTGATCGTGGCCAGCATCGTGATCCGGTCACCGATCTGGACATAGCCGCCGACGCCCACCTGCTCGCTCGTGGGAACCGTGACGGCGATCCAGCCTCTGGGGATGGGCAGGAACGCGACGTCGCTGTTGCTCAGGAGGTCGCCGGTCGCGGCGACCAGGTTGGCAGTGATCGGGCTCCCTTGCGGGATGTCCACCCGGGCGCCCTTGCCGGCAACGTCCTTGACCGCGGTGAAAGCCTGGGGCGGGGAAGGACTGAAGCTGGAGATCGTCAGGTCAGAGGCCTGGATGAGGGTCCGGGCCTTGATGTCGTGGCTGGCCACCACGATACGGGTGCCGGTCGTGTTGCCCTGGATCAGCGGGAGGCTGGCGATCGCCGCGGCGGCGGCAAACGCGAGCACCGCGAGCACGGCGCCGATGGCGATGTACAGGCGTCCGCGGCGCGGCCGGGCCAGGGCGGAGGTGGCTATTGACACTTAATCGGGCGCAAGCTTCACAAAAAGGACGCTTAAGCGCAACAAATAAGGCCAAAAAGAGGCTGAAGGCTGTCGCTCACTCGACAAGAACTGCCTCCACAAGGGCCGTGCTGATCCCGTAATTGCTCCCCACCGCGGTCCCAGCGCCGGCGGCCGCGGAGACCGAAAGCGTCCCGCACGAGATGGTTCCGTCGAGCGTGCTGGTGCCGTTCACGGTGTCGGTGCACGTGCCCGGCCAGTAGACGGACCCGAGCAGCCAGTGCTTGGCCGAAGCCCCCTTGATCGCGATCTGGCCCGTGTTGGAGGCCGGCGCCCACACCAGGAGGTTCCAACAGGCCCGATCCCCGGCCACGCACCAGGACGACCCGGGGCAGCTCGCATCGCCCGCCGGCGCCTGGGAGCAGGGAGCGGCAAACCACGTGTAGCCGCCGCCGGCCGAGTCGGCGACGGCATTCGGCGGGCACGCGGAGATCGAGCAAGGTGTCGAACCGAGCTGGCAGCTGGCCGCGGCGCATGATGCACCGCCGCCCGCTGCGCATGTCCCCGACGAGAGGCCCGCCTGGTTGACGAACTCGAGCGTCACGTCGCGGGCCAGCAGCATTCCGCCGTTCAGGCAGATGCCGCCGCCGCCGGCAAAACCCGAGCCGTTGAAGTAGTAGAAACCTGGGTCGAGCACCGCTCCAGAACCGGAGCCTGAGGCTTTGAAGGTTGCGATCACGTTTGCCCAAAGCGAAGCCTGCGAAGTCGTCAGCGTTTCGCTGGCCACGCCAACACCCAGGTCGGTACGGTACTCAGAGCCGTAACCCTGGGCGAGGTCGGTGACCAGACCGGTCCAGCCGGCTGCTCGGGTGAACGTCTGGCCTCCGAGAATCTTGAAGCCGTCGTCTGTGATGACCAGCTCACCCGTCTGGGAGAGGGCGCCACCCGTCGAGATGACGGTCGTCGTCGTGGGGACCACCACGGCTGACGATCCCGACTGGTCGAGGGGCGATGCCGTGTCGACGCCGAGCCATTCCGTCAGCTGCACGTTTCCGCCGACGGTCGCCGGGTTCATGGTGAAGGTGGCGCTCGAGATGCCGCCCGGGTTGTTCGGGTAATACCAGATCTCGCTTCGACCCTCGCCGGCCTGGTTGGCCTCGGCTGCCGAAATCCAACCCGCGGGGGCGCCGAACTTGTTCGGGGTTGACGCCGCGGTGACGGTCGCGACGAGCAGGGTGGCCGCCTGGCTGGCGGCCGGCAACGTTGCGGTGAGGAAGTGAGTCTGGAAGGCGCTTTCCGGGCCGATCTGGCGGTTCGAGATACCGCCGGCCAGGCTGGTGAGGTTCATGTAGCCGTAGCAGCTGGGCTTGAAGTGATAGAAGCCGCTGGCGTCTTTGGCCGGCACCGGGCCCATGCCGGTGGCGACCGTGACTCCGCCGACCACGATGTTCGGATAGGCGCCGCCAGGCGTGCACGCTGCGCCGCCCGTGCCCTGGAGGGTGGCGATCGCTGCGGGGTCGGTGTTCGGTTCAGGGGTTGATTGCTGCATCGCCTGCGTTCAAAAGCGCGCTGGTTCCGCTCGTGCCGCAGGTCGTTGCGTTGTGGCCCGAGAGCTCGAAACCATCAGCGCAGACGGCGTTGGTCGAGCCAGAGTTTCCGCCCGCCGAGCACGCGCCTCCACCGCCGATCCAGGTCTGCGCGTTGGCGTAGACGGAGACGTTGCCCAGGTCCGAGTACGTGCTTGACGCCGCGTCGAAGCGATCATGTGCATAAACCGCGCAGCTTCCGCTCAGGGCGATCGCGTTCGATGCGATGACGCTGCCCGCCACGTTGAACTGGCCGCCGGTGCACGAAAGCGTCGTTGCCGTCACCGCCGCCGTCGCGCCGCTCAGTTGCTGAGCCACGGCGCGCCTGGTCACATTCGTGGTCGACGCGCCCGCGAAGTTGCCGAACGAGATGGGCAACGCAACCGTGAGGCTGACCTCCACCTGCTGTTGATGCGCGCGGTACGGATAGCTGATGGTCTCGGTGAGTCCGCCCCCAAAGGTGTCGGTCCCCGTGTAACCGGCGGCGCAGGAGCCGGCCCCGATGGCCAGGGCGCCGGTGCGCGTGCGCTGCGTGGCGAGGAAGTTGTCGGCCTCGGTTATCACAGTGCTCGCGGATCCGGCACTGCAGCCCAAGCCGATCTTGAGCGCGGAGTCGAGGGCCGCCCCATCGGCGAGCTGCTGCAGCTGGTTGCGCTGCCATTCCACCGAACCGGTCAGCAGGATGAGCGCAGCCGACCCGATCAAAGCCACGAGCCAGACAGCAACAATCACAAGCACCTGCCCCGACTGTTGTCGCTTCAATACTCCAGCCTCTCCACAGACTGCGAATCAAAGGTGATCGCGCTCGGGATGCCGAGCAGCGTGTTGAGCACGGGCTTCCACCGCAATTTGAGGTCGACCACGACCAGCTGATGCCCCGACGTCCGGACCGCCGCCCCGTTCGCTCCTGCACACGTCGGACAGCTCCACCGAGGATTCGGATTGCCGGCCGCAGCATCGAGCTCGTAGACGAAGACGTAAACGGTGCTCGCGTTGATCGCACCCGTGAGAGTGATCGTCCCCGGCTGAAGCGGGTTGGCGTTGGCGACGAAGTTGCCGTAGGCGGGAGCACTGCTGATCGCGGACGAGTCTTGATACATGACCGACATGCCGAGCGCGTCCAGCTGATTCGCTCCATTGGTCAGGGGACCGAGGGAGCATGGTGTGGCCAGAGACGTGCACGCCGGAGGCAGCGTGTTCGAGCCGCTGTAGTAGCCCAGGACCGCCTGCCTGGCCATGTCGCGCGACGCCCCCTGCAGCATGGTGTAGATCAGAAGGCCGCGTCCAAGGTCGACAGTGGCGCCGATCAAGAGGAACACCATCGGCGCGATGAGCGCGAACTCCAACAGCGCTTGGCCGAATTGAAATCGCCTCACCAAGCCGTCGTGGCGCGACTCGACCCTGTGATCGTGATCCCGCCCCCCAGAACGTTGAGGTCGCTGAAACCGTAGTAGACATAGACGTCGATCTCCGACTGGTAGAGCGTCTGCACCGATCCGCTGCAGTTGGCGCTCGACCCGCAGTACACCGCGACGACCGCCTGACCCGCCACCGGGTTCGTGTAGTCGGTGCCGGCGACGAACGGCGGCGCGTGGTTGACCTGGGTGGGGCACGAGATGTTCGTGGTCACCGCGGCGAGGTCTGCGGTGACGAGGCTGCACATCGCGGCCGTACCCGGTCCGTTGGTGGTGGCCGTCTTGCCGGCCGCGTACCGCGCGGCGTCGCGCGCCGCGTCGGAAGTCTCGACCGCGAACGAATATCCGCGGCCCAGCTCGAGCACGCCTGCGACCAAAACGATGAGCACCGGAAGAGCGAGGGCGAACTCGACCAGAGCCTGGGCCCTGGTTTTCTTGTGGCGCCTACCCATCGAGGTGGAGGCTGGCCAGGATCACGCGTGCGATTTCGGTCGAGCCTCGGGACACCATCGACGAGGGATCGTGCTGCAGGACGAGTCCGCCGGCGAGTGTTGAATCTTCCGGACGTGAATCGTCGAACCCGACGACAACCGACATCTTCCGGCCGAGGATCGACTCGATGGCGGCCCGGTCGAGCGGCGGGTGCGGGGTCCGCTGGTTGAGCACGAGCTCCATGCGATTGTCGGGCACGTTCATGATGTCGCGGAAGATCGCCAGCGCCCGGCGCGCGTCGGTCATGGCGGCGATCTCCGGCGGGACGACGACGACCAGGCATTCGGCGCGCTCGATGACGGCGAGCCCCGCCTCGGCCAGCGAGGTGCCGAGGTCGACCACGATCACCTTCTGCCACGCGACCACCACGTCAAGAACGCGGCCGGTCAGATCTCCGGTCAGGGTGTCGACTTCTTCCGGCCGCAACGTGCCCGGCAGGACGCCCATGCCGGTGCGGTGGTTGACGATGTTGCCGCGGAGGACGCCTTCGAAGTCGGCCTGCGACGCCTTCGAAGCGCTCGCGACGGAACCGGTCGCGATCAGGTCGGCAAAAAGGGCGGCGTGCCCAAAAGGCGCGGCGAGGTCGATCAGCAAGACCTGACGCGGGAACTTCCGCGCCAGGGCGGCCGCGGTGTTGATCGCCAGGGTCGTCGTGCCGGCGCCGCCCTTGGCCGAGAAGAAGGCCACGACCGGCGCCCCGGTCTTGGAGGCGGTCTGCGCCTCGATGGCCGCGGCGGCGGTCAGCTCCTGGTCCCAGAGCTTGTCCAGGGTGACCGCTACCTTCTCGAGGTGCGGGCCAAGCCCCTCCAGAAGCCCGTCGCGGTCCAGGGTCAGGAGGACGGAGTCGGTCAGACCGTAGATGCTCGTCACGTAACGGTCGGCGGTGCGAGGGACCGGGAGGATGACGAGGTCGCCAGGCGCCCGCCGCCGGGTGAGGAGGACCTTCCCTTTGGGGTCGGTCACCGACTCCTCGACCTGGCCGGAGGCGAGGAAGATCACGACGTCGCCGCCCTGGCCGCCCAGGCGGAGGGTGTCCCTGGCGGTCAGCGACACAGGCCGCATGCGACGGGCGACGGCTCGCAATATGCCGTCGTTTAGCTCCGAGAAAACGGCCGACATCTCAAGGATGCGCATCCGCATCTGCAGTGCGGACGGCGCCTGCTCTCCGGTTGGTCCGCTGTCGCCGGCGGCCACCTGGTGCGACTCATCCTCCCGCGCCCGCAGTAAGGTTTCGGGAACCTCACGGGCGTTCAAAACGCCGATACTGTAGCAACCGCCCCCCAAATGGACCCTTCGCTTCGCAGCAATGGCTCAAATACAAGGCCCGTGATCCAGACCACTCCCAGGGGTGGAGGACGGTCCCGGGCAGCCGGTCGCATTGACCGAGTGCTTAACACCGCCCTCGCGGGGGAGCGGGCGGCGGTCCTTAACGTCAGCGCCGCCGACATGCTGGCCGACCCCGAGGCGGTGGCCGGCCTGATCCAGGCCGCCGTCGACCGGCCTGGCGTCGGGGTCATGGGGCACTGGATGATCCACGAGCTCTTCCGGCGCTCAGAGCTCCACGACGAGCTCCTGAACTCGCTGGCCAGCCCAGACCCGATCATGCGCGCGGCCGCGGCCCGGATCTGCGGCGCCGCCCGCCTTCCCGAGGCGGCACTCTGGATCTCGGACCTGGTGGATGACCCCGACGCCCGCGTGAGGGAGGTGGCGGTGCGCTCCCTGGCCCGGCTGGGAGGACGGCGCGCGGTCGAGCAGCTGATGGCTTCGGATGAAAAGATCCCGCTCCACCGGCTGGCGATCGCCCTCGCGCGGGCGGCGTCCGACGTCGACATCGAGGCCCTCATGCGTCAGCCCAGCAGCGAGCGGGTGGCTGTCGCCGCCGTCCTGGCTTGCGGCCTGCGCCGGGACGTCCTGCGGGTTTCTCCGCTCCTTGGCATCGCGCACGACCGCCGATGGCCGAAGCAGGTGCGACTTGCCGCATGCAAGGCTCTGGCCACGATCGGCGATCGTTCGGCTGCCGACGGCCTGAACCGCCTTACAGAGGCCGATCCCGAACCGGACATGAAGAAAGCCGCGGCACGCGCGCACCGCCGCCTGCTCAAGCGGGCGCTGCCCAGGCCGCGATGAAGCTCTCAGAGCGGTTCGACCGCCGCTACCAGCAGACGCCGACTGCCCCGCAGACGCCGGTCACCGTGCCGCAGGAGCCCGTTGCCGCGCCGGTGGCGACGACCGACGGCGTGGCCGGGATCGCGCCGGTCGAGCGCCGGGCTGCACCCCGCGACGGGGCGGCGGCCCAGCAGGTGATCGAGACCCAGCGAGCCGCCGAGGCGCCCGCCACGCTCAGCCCTGCTTTGGCAGCGGCCAAGGCTGAGATCCACGCCGACCTGCTGCGCCGGCATGCCGCCGCAATCGACATCACCAACCGCGCCGGCATCAGGCGGCTCCTGCTGCAGCTGACCGAGGACCACTTCCGCGCCAAGCCTCCGCTTCGCGACCCGGACATCACCGAGATCATGGTCAACCGGCCCGAGCAGATCTTCGTCGAGCGGCGCGGTCGGATCGAGCTGACGAACCTCGCGTTCGAAGATGAGGACAGTCTCCGGCGCGTCATCGACCGCATCGTCTCCACCATCGGGCGCAGGGTCGACGAATCGGAGCCGATGTGCGACGCGCGGCTGAAGGATGGTTCGCGCGTCAACGTCGTCATACCTCCCGTCGCCATCTACGGGCCGTGCCTGACGATCCGCAAATTCGGTCGTGAGGTGCTGACGCCGGAGAAGATCGTTGCCGCGGGCGGCTCGAATGAGGCGATTCTCGAATACCTCAACGCTGCTGTGCAGACGCGTCTCAACATCATCGTCTCGGGGGGCACGGGGTCCGGCAAGACCACGTTGCTCAACGTCCTTTCGGGTTTCATCCCTCCCGACGAGCGCATCGTGACCTGCGAGGACGCCGCCGAGCTTCGGCTTCGCCAGGTCCACGTGATCAGCCTCGAGTCGAAGCCGGCCAACGTCGAGGGACGTGGCCAGATCACCATTCGCGACCTCGTCCGAAACTCGCTCCGCATGCGGCCCGACCGGATCATCGTGGGCGAGGTCCGCGGTGGGGAGGCGCTGGACATGCTTCAGGCCATGAACACCGGTCACGACGGTTCTATGAGCACCGTCCACGCCAACAACCCACGCGACGCTGTGACGCGCCTCGAGACACTCGTCCTGCTCGCCGGCACGGAGCTTCCCTCGCGCGCGATCCGCGGCCAGATCTCCTCCGCCATCAACATCATTGTGCAAACCGAGAGGTTGCGCGGCGGCGCGCGAAAGATCGTCAGCGTCGCGGAGGTGCTGGGGATCGCCGATGGTGAGATCGCGCTGCAGGAGCTGTTCACCTTTCACCAGGTCGCGGTGACCCCGGACGGGCGAGCGGTCGGCTACCACACCGCGTCCGGTACGTCCTCCACCTTCCAGCCTCATTTCCAGAGCAACGGCGTCGAGCTTGCGAGCTCGGTGTTCGCGCCGGCCCCGCAGCCGCCTATGGAGCGCCTCTACTGATGGTCAAAGAGATAGACACGCAGCCGCCGGAGGAGAGCAAGGACGGCCACCAAAGCCGCACCTTCAACCTCGACCCTGAGCTGCTCGCCGACATGGGCCACCAGCTGCGCAACCAGCTCAACGCGTTGGTCGGGGCGGCCGGCCTGCTCTCGACCGGGGCGGAGACGAGCGAGGAGCGAGAGCTGGCCGCAATAATCGAGGCGGGCGCGGAGCAGGTCTCGCGCATCGTCGATGAGGTGCTCGATGCGGCAAGCATTGCGAGCGGGGAGTTCGAGCTCGCCCTGCATCCGTTCGATGTCCGCTCCACGGTCGAGAGCTGCCTTGCGATCGTCGCCGAGCTTGCCGGCACGAAGGGCCTAGATCTTTCCTTTAACGCGTCGCTGGACGTTCCTAACGTCGTCGTCGGCGACTCGCGCCGGCTCGAGCAGATTCTCCTCACCCTCTTGCACGGCTCGGTGGATCGCACCTATCGGGGCGGCATCGGGGTCGAGCTGGCATCGGAGGACCGCGGTGGTCTCGTCGCTCTGCATTTCAAGATTCGTGACACGGGACGCGGGGTCCCGGCCAGGATCCTGCGTGGGGGCCTCGATGGAGTCACGGGTCCATACGACCGCCTCGAGCCAGGCGACCGGCTGGCGGTGCTGAGCCTTCGCACCACCAAGGAGCTGGTCGGCATGATGGACGGCGAGCTCCGCGTGGAACAGGGTGGGGTGGAGGCCGGACCCGACGCCGGCACGACCTTTGACTTCACCGTCCTGGCCGAGGCGCTGCCGGGGTCGGTGGCCACGACCCAGCTCACCCTCGAAGCCATGCGCGTGCTCATCGTCTCGGCGGACCCGACCGAAAGACGGCTGCTCAACCTGCAGGTCGAGCAGTGGGACGCCCACGCGACGTCGGTGACTCCGGACGAGGCCGTGGCCGCGCTCCAGGTCGGCCGCCCCTACGACATCGCCCTGGTCGAGCACCGCCCGCCGTATGTCGACGGCCTGGACATCTCCGAGTCTTTGCGGAACTTCAGGCGTCCCGAGCAGATGCCGATCGTGCTCATCGCGTCATCCACTCCGGGCGGAGCGGAGGCGGCGGCCGCGGACAGCGGAGTGATCCAGGCGACGCTGACCAAGCCGGTGCCGCCGCGCACGCTGCACGACGTCATGATCCAGGTCGGCGGGCGGGGCGCCCAGCCCCAGGTTGCGCAGGCCGTCGAGCCGGGTGCGCTCCGCGTGCTGATCGCCGACGACAACGCGCTGAACCAGAACCTGTTGAAGCGCCTCGTGGGCAAGCTCGGCCACACGGTCGACGTGGTCTCGACCGGTCGGGAGGCGGTTGCGTCGGTGGCGCAGCAGTCCTACGACGCCGTGCTGATGGACGTTCTGATGCCCGAGATGGACGGCCTGGCGGCCGCGGAGGCGATCTGCCGGCGCTGGCCCAGAGGCAACCGGCCTCGCCTGATCGCGCTCACCGCGATGGCTGGCCCGGGGGACCAGGACCGCTGCCTGCGCGCAGGATTCGACGACTACATGAGCAAGCCGGTGCGGCTCGAAGCGCTGACCGAGGCCCTGAAGGCTGCGGTCGGCTACCGCACCAACCGAGCGTAAGCATCCCCTCCCCCCTCAGGGGGGAGGGTCAGGGAGAGGGGCGTACGCAGCACTAGTTTCTGAGTCGATTGTCCAGGCGGTCTTCGCGCGACGCCAGGCGTGAGGCTCGCGCCTCCAGGTAGACGACGAGGATCACGATCATGCCGCCCAGGACCATGAATCCGCCCAGCGCCTCGGCCTCGACGCCGGTCGGCTGAACGATGATCTGGATCATCGCCGAACCGAAGACGAGGATGTAGCTGAGGCCGAGAAGCCTGACGCGCGGCGCGACCTGCGCGGTCTCGCCCCCGCGCCAGGGCCTCTTGCCGATGATCAGCAGGTACGCGCCCATGATCAGCGCCAGCGAGGCGAGGACCAGTGTGATCAGCTGGATATACGTTGTCGTCACCGGCGCGAGAGTTTAACCCGACAACCCTCGGTTCTTACACTTGAACACTCCGATGCCCCACTCCGAACCGATTAAAGCTGTCCGCGGAATGCGCGACATCTTGCCGGACGAGCGGCGGTTCTGGCGTGCCGCGGAGAATGCTGCGCGCGAGGTAACCGGCAGGTTCGGCTACGAAGAGATTGTCACCCCGATTGTTGAGCCGGCCGAGCTGATCGAGCGCGCTGGTGACGACAGCGATGCGTTCGTCAAGGAGGTTTACCGGTTCGTGGATCGTGGCGATCGGCGGGTTGCGCTGCGCCCGGAGGCCACTGCCGGCGTGGTTCGCGCGTACTTCGAGCATGGCTTGGACAAAGGTCCCCAGCCTTCGCGTCTCTATCTGTTGGGACCGATGTTTCGATACGACCGCCCGCAGAAAGGCCGCTATCGCCAGTTTTTCCAGCTGGACGTAGAGGCGATCGGGAGCGCGAGCCCTGCGCTCGACGTAGAGGTGATCGAGCTGGCGCGCGATTGGCTGCACAGGATTGGCCTGCGCGATCTTCGGCTGGAGTTGAACACGATCGGCGATTCGAAATGTCGACCGGCTTACCTCGAGCTCCTGAAGGAGTATTTCAGGCCGGTGAAGGAAAAGCTATCGCGCGACTCCCAGCAACGTCTGGAGCGAAATCCCCTTCGTTTGCTGGACAGCAAAGCGGTGGAGGACGCGCCGCACAAGATGGGTGCGCCTCGCATCACCGACCATCTTTGTGACGACTGCGCGAGACATTGGGAGCTGGTGCAGCGTTTGCTGAACTCAGCCAACATCGCCTACGAGCTGAACCCGTATCTGGTCCGCGGACTCGACTATTACACCCGCACCGTGTTCGAGTTATTTCCAGGAGGGCGCGGCGGTCAACAAGACGCGCTAGGCGGGGGTGGTCGGTACGACGGCCTGGCCGAAGCCGAAGGCTGGGCATCGACCCCCGCTGTCGGATTCGCGAGCGGTCTGGATCGCGTAACGGAGCTCTTGGCGACGACCGACAAGGGCGCCGCAACCCAGCCTGTTGCGGAAGTAGTTGTCCTGCCCGACGGAGACCTTCAGCTCGAAGCTGCCGAGGTCGCTCGAATTTGCCGCAAGGCGCGTTCGACGGTCGTTGACTACGATTCCGCGAGGTTCACATCCAAATGGCGCCTCGCCGAAAAGGCCGGCGCCAGGTGGGTCGTCCTGATGCGCCCGGGGGAGGCCGCGCGCCGCGTAGCCCGCCTGCGTGAGGTCGCCAGCCGAACGGATACCGAGGTCCGTTGGGAAGAGTTGCCGGCGCGACTCGCGTGAGCGGATTCAGCGCTCCCCACTGCGGATCGCTTCGCGCCTCTGATGCCGGCAAGGGCGTCGAGCTCTACGGCTGGGTCGCCCGCCGGCGCGACCACGGGGCGGTGATCTTCATCGATCTGCGCG
>VBII01000333.1 GCA_005887735.1 Chloroflexota bacterium | reverse complement strand
GGCGGCGTCAAGTACTTCGGCGGCAACGTCCTCGTCGGTCCGCCGGACGGCCAGTCCGCCTCCCTGCTCGCAACCAGCAAGATCGACGAGATCAAGCAGGTGCCGGGCGTGGCGGCAGCGTTCCCCGCGTACCAGTTCTCGGTCAAGCCCGGACAGGTCACAACGGTGAGCTTCGGCATACCCGACCAGATCGTCGCCGGCGACCCGGTTGAAAACGCATGGAGCGCTCTCAAGACGACCTACGCGCAGGGCCACAACATCGACGCCGACTCGCAGGGTGAGGTCGTGCTCGGCTCGACCATCGACAAGGAGTTCAACAAGAAGATCGGCGACACGATCGACCTCCCGGTCAAGCCGCCTGACGCGAAGCCTGACTTCGTCAACCACACCTTCAAGGTGGTGGGGATCCTGAATCCCACCCGCACCGCGCCCGACACGTTCGCCTACATCGGCATCGCCGACGGCCAGATGCTGCTCAAGGACAGCCTGCCGGCCGCGATCCGCGACCAGGTCGACGTCACCCAGATCACCGAGGCCATCGATGTCTACGGCAAGCCGGGGTCCTCGATCGGCGCCCTGGACAAGATCGCCGACCAGATCAACGCGCAGGTCCCCGGCGTGAAGGCGATCAAGCCCAGCACGCTGGTGGCCAGCTTCAAGTCCGGCGGCGCGCTCTTCACGGCGATCACCACCGCCGCCGCGCTGCTGGCGCTGATCATCGGCGGCCTGTCGGTCGTCAACACGATGTTCATGGCGGTCG
>VBII01000083.1 GCA_005887735.1 Chloroflexota bacterium | reverse complement strand
CCCGCCCACCTCCGAGCAACCAAGACCTCCCCAAATCACCCCCTTCCCATCCCTTCTCCCCGCCGCCTCCAAGACCTCTCCAACCACCCCCCTCCCAGCCCGTCCGTCAACCCCTCCGACGCTGCACAAACTGAAACCCAAACCTGCCCTTCACACAAAGATGCCCAGACGTGACTGAGTTGTCCAAAGGGGATGTGACCTTGACGATGGTGTTGTCCTGGACATGGAGCTCGAGCATGCACCCCACCCCGCAATAAGGACACACCGTCTCGGTCACGGCCTGCCGCCCCTCGTCCCACGTCCCCGCCGCCCGCATGTCGTGCTCGCTCTTGAACATCAGCGCCCCGGTGGGACAAACGCCGATGCAGTTGCCGCAGTACACGCACGCGGAATCCGGCAAAGGCGCGTCGAACTCGGTGGAGATGTGCGCGTCGAACCCGCGACCCGCGACACCGATCGCGAAAGTGTTCTGGGCGTCGACCCCGCAAGCCTCGACGCACTTGTAGCAAAGAATGCAGCGCGAGTAATCGCGCACGTACAGATCGTTGTCCACCTTCACAGGCTGCGCGACCGTGGCCGCGTCCGCCCCGAACCGCGAAGGCTGCGCCCCGTAGTCGGCCATCCACCCGTGCACCTCCGGGGAACACAGCGACATGTCAACCGACGACGCAAGCAGCTCCAGCACCAACCTGCGGCTGTGCCTCACGCGCTCCGAGTCGGTCTTGATCTTCATCCCCGCCTCGACCTTGCGCGAGCACGCCGGCACCAACACGCGCGACCCATCGACCTCGACCACGCAAACCCGGCACACGTTGACCGGCGTGAGGTTGTCGAGCTGGCACAGCGTCGGCGTATCGATACGCAGCCGGCGGCACGCATCCAGGATGGTCGACCCCTCGACCACCTCTATCTCACGACCGTCGATGTTCACACCGACCATGCGCCGAGGCATTCCCACGAAAACTGCGTCAGGCATCAAGCACCTTCAGCTGCGTGAGGCCCGAGGCGATCGCATTGGCCGCGGTCTGCCCCAGGCCGCAGATCGACGCGTCGCGCATCGCCTGCGCGATGTCGCTCAGGAGCATCACGTCGGTGCTGCGATCCCCGTTGCGCCCTCCCAGCATGCGTTCGAGGATCTCCTCCTGACGTTTCGTTCCCACGCGACACGGCACGCACTGACCGCACGATTCGTCGCGGAAGAACCGAGCGATGCGCAGCAGGATCGCCTTCATATCAGCCGTTTCATCGAACACGATCACGGCGCCCGACCCAAGCGTGGCGCCGATGGCGCGAGTCCCTTCGAAGCTGAGCGGCACGTCGACCTGGTCCGGAGTCAGGAATGATCCCGCCGCCCCCCCGAGCAGCACCGCCTGGATCCTGTCCACCCCCGCCTGCTCGAGCAGCGCGCGCAAGGGTGTTCCCATCGTGACCTCATACAGGCCGGGGCGCTCCACATGGCCGGACACGCAGAAGAGACGTGAGCCGGTCGAGTCCTTTGTCCCAGTCGAGGCAAACGCCGCCCCACCGTCGAGCACGATGTCGAGGACGTTGACGAGCGTCTCCACGTTGTTCGGAAGGGTCGGCTTGCCGAAGAGCCCGACCTCGACTGGGAAGGGTGGCTTGTTCCGCGGCTCCCCGCGCTTGCCCTCGATCGAGTTGAACAGCGCCGTCTCCTCGCCGCAGATGTAGGCGCCGGCGCCGCGCCGCACCTCGATATCGATGTCAACCAACCCCGCCCCTCGCGCCTGAGCGATCGCATTCTCGATCCGATGGCGCGCGAGTGGGTACTCGGCGCGGATGTAGATGTAGCCCTTCTCGCAGCCCGTTGCGAGCGCCGCGATGGCGATGCCCTCGACGACCGCGAACGGATCCCCCTCCATCAGCACGCGGTCCTTGAACGTGCCCGGCTCTGACTCATCCGCGTTGCAGACGAGATAGTGCGGACGCGCGGTGGCTTTCGCGACTGACTCCCACTTGCGCCCGGTCGGAAACGCCGCGCCGCCTCGCCCGAGCAAGCGCGCCTCGGTAACCTCGCGAACCACCGCCTCCGAGCCCATCTCCCTGGCCCGTTCCAGCGCGACAAAACCTCCCTGCGTCCTGTAGCTCTCCAGGCTCCTGGGGTCATAGGCGCCGACGCGCCGAAGAAGCTTGCCCGCCAAACGAGGCTCATTTCGGTGAGCTGATTCCGGCCACCCAGCTCCCTGCAAGATCTGCTCAGCCTGCGCGAGGCTGATCGGCGCGATCTGCACCTCCTCGTACGACGAGCCCGACCGCTCGACCAGGGCCGCCGGCGCGTGATCGCACAGGCCAAGGCAGGGACTGCGCTCGGCGCCCGCCGCGGAGCAAATCTCGTCCGCCCCCCAGAGCTTGCACACGATGTCATCGCATACCCGTAGGGTCAGCGGGCCGCGCGGCTGAAGCGCACCGCGGCTGACCCAACCCACGCGGTCCTGGATCGCATGCAGCACTGGCAGAAGCAGGTGTCGCCGAGAGCGCACCGCCCGGCCGCCGTACGCGACGTGGTCATCCGCGGGGCGCCGCTCGCCTCCCTCCCACAGCGACTCCGGCGCGCCCAGAAGGCCGTCGACCGCCGCCATCTCTTCGGCGGTGGCCGGACCCCCTGTGGTTCGGATGTCCAACTAAGGAACCGGCGCCAGCTTGTCGATTCGGATCGCGCTCGCCTTGAACTCGGCCGTGCCCGATTTCGGATCGGTCGCGTCGATGGTCAGGACGTTCGTCGAGACCTGGTCCGGGAAGTGCAGCGTCATGAAGGCGAGGCCCGGGCGAAGAGTGGCTTCAAAGCGCACGTCTGCCTCGACCGATCCACGGCGCGAGCTGATGCGCACGCACTCGCCGTCCTCGACGCCGAGCCGCTTGCCATCCTCAGGCGAGATGAGCAGCGCCTCGCTCGCCCGCAGCGGCGAGGTGTACTCGCCGGTCTGCACGCCGGTGTTGAACGAGTCAAGCCGCCGGCCGGTGGTCAGACGAATCGGAAACTCCTCGGTCAGCCGGTCGACCGGCGGGTCGTGCTCCACGGCGTGGAAAGGCGCCGGCGTTCCCTCGACCGGGTCCTTCCACAACCTGGCGTGGAGGAACTGCGTACCCGGATGCGATTCGTCGGGACACGGCCACTGGATGCCGCCCAGCTCGTCCAGCCGCCGGTACGCCATCCCCGCATGCATCGGTGAAAGGGCGCGGCACTCGTCCCACACCTGCTCTGCCGTCGGGTGGCCCCAGTCGGAACCCAGCCTCCGCGCCATGTCGCAGATGATGTCGATGTCGTCGCGCGCGCCGGCGGGTGGCTCGAGCGCGCGGCGGACACGCTGCACGCGACGCTCACTGTTGGTCACGGTGCCTTCCGACTCCGCCCAACCCGCCGCGGCGGGAAGCACGACGTGCGCCAGCTGCGCGGTCTGGGTCAGGAAGATGTCCTGCACGACGAGGTGATCCAGCCCGCTCAGCAGCCGCACCGCACGCGTCTGGTCGGCCTCGCTGCGGGCGGGGTTCTCGCCCACGATGTACGCCGAGCGAAGCTCGCCCCGATCCATCGCCTCGAACATCTCGCTCAGGTGCCAGCCCTTCTTTTCGGGGAACCGCGCGCCGCCCCAAGCCGTGGCGAACCTGGCATGGATGTCCGGGTCCTCGAGGTCCTGGAAGCCGGGCATGCGGGCGGGGATCGCGCCCATGTCGCCTCCACCCTGCACGTTGTTCTGGCCACGCAGCGGATTGAGGCCACACCCGTAACGACCGACCTTTCCGGTCAGAAGGCCGAGGTTGATCAGCGCGAGCACGTTGTCGGTCGCGTTGTGATGCTCCGTAATGCCGAGCGTCCAGCAGATCATTCCCCGCTCGGCGCGCGCGTAGTCGAGGGCAACCTCTTTGATGGCAGCCGCAGGCACGCCGGTCTCGGCCTCGGCGCGCTCGAGCGTGTAAGCCTCAACGCAGCGCGCGAACTCTTCAAAACCGGTCGTCGCGCGCTTGATGAACTCGGTGTCATGGAGGCCGGCATGGATGATCTCGCGGGCCATCGCGTTGGCCAGCGCGATGTCGCTTCCGACATCGATGCCGAGCCACACATCGGCCCATTCGGCGGAGCTCGTCCGCCGGGGGTCGACCGCGATCAGGCGCGCGCCATTCCGCACGCCGCGCAGAAGGTGATGGATGAAGATCGGGTGGGTCTCTCGCGCATTCGAGCCCCAGAGGATGATCAGGTTGGTCTCCTCAGCCTCGCGGTACGACGAGGTCCCGCCTCCGGCTCCGAACACTGTCGCCAGACCGGCGACGCTCGGAGCGTGTCAAGTCCGATTGCAGCTGTCGATGTTGTTGCTGTGCATCACGACGCGGGTGAACTTCTGGGCCATGAAGTTCATCTCGTTGGTCGTCTTGGAGCAGCTGAACATCCCGAAGGCCTGGGGTCCCTGCCCTCGCGCGGCCTCGAAACCGGCGGCGGCCCTGGTCAGCGCCTCGTCCCAGGAGGCTGGACGGAGGCGTCCGCCCTCTCTGACCAGCGGTTCGGTCAGACGGAGGAGGCCGTCCATGCCCAGATTATGTCCTGTTGGCCGCGACGAACTCCTTGATCCGGCCAAGCCCGAGCTTCAGCTCATCCTCCGACTGCGTGTAGGCAAGGCGGATGAAACCCTTGCCGGCGCTGCCGAATGCTGTCCCGGGAAGCACCGCGACGCCGGCCTCGTTGAGCAGCCGGCTTGCGAGCTCATGCTCATCCAAACCAGTGCCCTCGATGTTCGGAAACACGTAGAAGGAGCCCTGGGGTCGAGCGCAGCGCATGCCGGGGATCTCGTTGAGGCCGTCGACCACAAGGTTGCGGCGGTGCTCGAACACCTTGACCATACGACGCACTGCGTGCTCCGACTCGGGTGAGCCCAACGCCTCGATGGCGGCAATCAGCGTGAACGCCGCTGCGCACGACGAGGAGTTGATCATCAGCGTGTCGAGCTTCGCGGCGAGCGCGCGCGGGGCCACTGCATAGCCGAGGCGCCAGCCGGTCATCGCGTACGACTTGGAGAGTCCGTCCATCAGCACCGTTCGCTCCCGCATGCCCGGTCGCGATAGAGGCGAGACGTGGTGGAAGCCATAAACCAGCTGGCTGTAGATCTCATCTGAGACGACGAGCAGGTCGTGCTTCTCCGCGAGCTCGCACACGAAGTCGACGTCCTCGTCGGTGAGCACGCCGCCCGTCGGATTCTGCGGCGTGTTGATGATCAGCATCCGCGTCTTTGGCGTGACCAGGGACGCAAGCTCGTCGAGGTCCATCCGGAAACCGCTCTCCTCGCGGAGGGTCACGGTCTTAGGCACGGCGCCGATGAAGTTGACCTGCGACGCGTAGGCCGGGTAACCGGGGTCGGGCAGGATCACCTCGTCACCAGGCTCAACGCAGGCGAGCAGCGTGAAGAGCAGCACGTTCTTCGATCCGGGCACCAGGACAACGTCGCCTGGGTCCACCTGGGTGCTCAGCATCCTGCTGACGAAGCCCGCCACCGCCTCGCGAGCTTCGTAGATGCCGCTCGCCGGCGTGTAGTGGGTGTAGCCGTTCTGCATCGCCCCGACGGCCGCCTCGACGATGTTGTCGGGCGTCGCGAAGTCGGGCTCGCCTATCTCCAGGTGGACGATGCGCTTGCCCTCCGCCTCGAGCTTGCGGGCACGGGCGAGCACCTCGAAAGCGCCCTCGGTGCCCAGCCGCGACATGCGCTCGGCAAATCGAATCGCGGTGCTCACTGGACTGGAATGCTAGTGGACGCCGAGCAGCGAGCCCCCATCGATGCCGAGCGTCTGACCTGTGATGTAGCCGGCTTGGTGCGAACAGAGAAACGCGCACGCCGCACCAAAATCGGCGGGGTCTCCCAGTCTCCGCATGGGTGCCGCCTTTGCCGCCTGGGTTATCTGCTCTTCGGGATCGACCCCACGGGACCGCGCGATGTCGCGCAACCTGTCAGTCAGGATCGCATCAGGCGCGAGGCAGTTCACAGTGATTCCATCCGGAGCGAACTCGCGCGCGAGGGTCTTGGCCAGGCCGGTCACGCCGGCCCGCATCGCGTTGGAGATCACGATGTTCGGGATCGGCTGGCGGACCGAGATCGACGTGATGAAAACGATTCGGCCGTGGTCCGATTGCTTGAGGTGGGGCAGCGCCGCTCTGACCAGGCGGACGGCGCTCAGGAGCGTCAGCTGGAAGCCGGCCTCCCATGCCTGGAGCGGCGTGGTCTGGAACGTCCCGGGCGGCGGACCACCGGCGTTGACGATGACGATGTCGAGCCCTCCGAGCACGCGCGCTGCCTCGCCCACCAGGCGCTCGGGCTCATCCTCCTTCGAGACGTCGGAGGCCAGCCATCCCGCGGCGCCGATCTCGCGGCCAGTCGCTTCAGGTTGACGCGAGGAGATGTAGACCTTGGCACCCTCGGCGATCAAGGCCTCGGCGCAGGCTCGACCAAGCCCCTTGCTCGCGGCAGTGACGAGCGCGCGCCGGTCCTTCAGCCCAAGATCCACACCCCAAAATTAGCGCACGTCTGACGTCAGACATGCGTATCGCAGGCACTCGAAGCGCATGGCTGACGCCACAAGTGCGGAATTCGGGCCGTCAGGCCGTGGTGTTCACGTACCAGTCCGTGACGTACTGGAATCGCTCATAAGGGTCGATCGCCTTGTTCATGTGCACGCCGTGCACCCGCTGCGACACCGCGTACTCGTACCGGCTCGCGTAGATGAAGATCGCAGGCGCGGCGTCGGCCATCAGCATCTGGAAGTCGATGTACGCAGCCAGGCGCGAAGGAGGGTCGACGGCGGCGCGCCCGTCCTCCAGGTCCTTGTCGATCAGTCCCCAGCCCCTCGAGTACGCGAAGTTGAGCGAGCCGGGGTCGATGCCCGAGTGCCACAGCGAGTACTGATCGGGGTCGGGCCCGACATCGATCGAGATGAGCGCCATCTGGTACTTGTGCGTCAGCACGTTGTCCTGCAGAAGCTTCGACGCGGGAAGGGGCTTCACGTCGACTTCGACGCCGATCTCTGCCAGCTGATTGGAGATCGCGGCAGCGATCTGCTGGTTGGGATATGAGTCCGCCGCGACGAGGGAAACCTTGAACGGCACCCCTTTCTTCGTCCGCAGCTTCGACGATGGGTCGAGCAGCCAGCCCGCGGCGTCGAGAGCCGTGCCGGCCGCGGCCGGATCATAAGGATGGAGGTTGGCCGCGGCGGGTGAGTAAGCCCAGTCCGCGGTGGGGATCGGCGTGGGATCGGAGTCGGCCCTACCCGCGAAGACGTCGCTGACCACCCGCTGCCGGTTGATCGCCTGCACCAGCGCGACCCGAATCTTTGAGTCGCCGAAAAATGTCTTGCCGTCACCGTCCCCGTTGAACGTCACGAATGAGTTCGTGAACATGCGCGCTTCCTGGACGGTGAGGTCCGTGCGCCCCTGCAGCGTTGAGACCTCCTGGGGCTGGATCCCTCCGACGAGGTCGGCGGCCCCTGTCAAGACAGCGCGGATCGCCGACTGCGGATCGGTCGCCGGATAGGTGCGCAGCACGAGATGATCCAGGTACGGCTGCGGAACCGCGTACGGGTTGCGGTCGAGGGTGATCGCGAGCTGGTTGATCGAGCCGACCTTGAACGGGCCGGTGCCGAAAGCGCGGATGCCACCGTACGGGCTGGCGGCGATCTGCGCCGGCGCCATGCCCGCATAGATGTGCTTGGGGATGATCCCCACCCGAAGCGACAGGGGGAACGATGCGTCGGGTGCGCGCAGGCTGAACACGACCTGGCCGGGCCCGCCCGCCGCCACGCCCACCAGGCGCCAGTCCTCAGCGCCGGGTTGCACGTACTCGATGTCCTGCAGCACGTGGAACGTGAACAGGACGTCATCCACGCCAAACGGCTCGCCGTCCGCCCACTTCACCCCGTTGCGAATGTCGAACGTGTACGTGAGATGGTCGGGCGAGACCGCCCAGCTCTGGGCCAGCAGCCCGACCACGTTCTGCTGCGAGTCGATCGCGGTCAGGCCCTGGTAGATGAGGCTGTTGACGTCGNNNTGGGCACCGTGGCGACTGGCTGACACGCGGAAACCACCAGGACCGCCGCGAGCGCGGCGAACGTGAGCTTAGACCAGATGCGTAGTCACCCAAACGTTGGCCACCGAGCAGATCAGGAAGGCGCCGACCAGGACCCACGTGGTCCAGTAGATCTGACGCTCGAGGCCGCGCCGCGTGCGATAGCCTCCGCCCAGACCGTCGCCGCCGCCGCCGATCGTCCCGCCGAGACCCGACGCCTTGGGTGTCTGGATCAACACTCCGGCGATCAGGAGGACCGCAAGGATGGCCTCAGCTATGACCAGCGCGTTCTGCAGCTTTGCCATGGAACCCGGAGATTCTACCGAGCGGAACCTTCGCTCAGGCCCAGACCGAGCCGAAACGGGAGTTGATCGCGTCCCAGTTCAGCGTGTTGAACCACGCCGTGACATAGTCGGCGCGCCGGTTCTGGTACTTGAGGTAATAGGCGTGCTCCCACACGTCGACGCCCAGGAGCGGAGTCAGCTCGTCCATGAAAGGGCTGTCCTGGTTGGGGTAGCCCTTGACCGAGAGCTTGCCCTGGCGGTCGGCGACGAGCCACGCCCAGCCGCTGCCGAACTGCCCGACCGCGGTCTTCTGCAGCTGCTCTTTGAAGGCGTCGTAACCGCCGAAGGTGTTCTTGATCGCGTCGGCGATGCGACCGTTCGGGTTGCCCCCACCGCCGGGCCCCATGATCGTCCAGAAGATGGAGTGGTTGGCGTGGCCGCCGGCGTTGTTGCGGATTACGGTCCGGATGTCTTCGGGAACATCTTTGATGCCCCACAGAAGCTCCTCGACCGTCCTCTTCCCGAACTCGGGGTGCTTCTCGAGCGCCGCGTTCGCGTTCGCCACGTAGGCGGCGTGGTGCTTGTCGTGATGGATCTCCATGGTCTTCGCGTCGATGTGCGGCTCGAGGGCATCGAACGCGTATGGAAGCTTGGGAAGCTCAAAAGGCATTTTTCAAAGGCCCCCTTTCTGAATCAGGTCTGTATTGACTGGAACCAGTCTAAGTGGAAGAAGATTTCGAGCCTGAGGCCTGGGCCTTGACCGCTGCGGCCCGCCTCTCGACCTCGGCCGGGTCGCCGAGGTAGCGCCAGACCTTCGGCCGCAGGTCGCCGTCAAGCTCGTAGACGCGCGGCACGCCAGTCGGGATGTTCAGCTCGACCACCTCGGCATCGCTCAGGCGGTCGAGGTGCTTGACCAGCGCGCGCAGGCTGTTGCCGTGCGCTGACACGAGCACGCATGGATGCACGAGCAGGTCGGGGACAATCGCGTCGTACCAGTAAGGGAGCGTGCGCTCGAGCACGTCCTTCAGGCACTCGGCGCTCGGCAGGAGCTCGGGCGGCATGGCCGCGTAGCGAGGGTCATGCGACGGATGCCGTTTGTCGGACCTCTCGAGGTCGGGGGGCCGCACGTCATAGCTGCGGCGCCACAGCTTGACCTTTTCCTCTCCGTACTTCTCGGCGGTCTGCTGCTTGTTGAGCCCCTGCAGGGCGCCGTAATGGCGCTCGTTGAGACGCCAGCTGCGCTGAACCGGGATCCACGACAGCTCCATCTCGGCGAGTGCCTGCTGTGTGGTCTGGATCGCACGCAGCAAGAGCGATTCGTGCACGACGCTGGGCGACAGCCCGGCCTCCTTCATGAGGCGTCCGGCTTCGACAGCCTCCTTGACGCCGCGCTCGCTCAACGGGACGTCGGTCCAGCCGGTGAAGAGGTTCTCGAGATTCCAGGTGCTCTCACCGTGGCGCAGCAAGATGAGCGTCCCGGGCTGCCTAGCGCTGCGCATAGACCTCGGCCGTGACTTTCACGATTCCGGCGAACTCTTCGGCGTCCAGGCTTGCGCCTCCGACGAGCACACCGTCGCACAGAGGCAGCTCCACGTACTGCTGCACGTTGTCGGCCTTCACGCTGCCGCCATAGAGGATGCGCACCTTGCGCGCGGCGCCCGCGCCGATCATCTCGCCGACGATCCGGCGGATGAGTCGCATGGTCTTGTAGGCGTGCTCGGGGTCGGCGTTCCGGCCGCTGCCGATGGCCCACACCGGCTCATAGGCGATGACCAGGCGCGCCGAGTCGTCCGCCGAGCACCGAGCCAGCCCCGCCTTGACCTGGGCGGAAACGACCTCGTCGGACGTGCCCGCGTCGTAATGGTCGGCGAGCTCGCCCACGCACATGATCACCCCGAGCTCGGAGGAGAGGGCCGCGGCGGTCTTCTTCGCCACCATCTCGTCCGTCTCGCCCAGGTGGACCCGCCGTTCAGAGTGGCCGACGATCACCCACTGGCAGAGGTTCTTCAGCATCGCCGGCGACACCTCGCCCGTGTATGCGCCGGACATCTCCCAGAAGCAGTCCTGCGCGCCGAGCTTGACGCCCGACTGGTCGAGCACCTCGGAAACGACGAGCAGCCACGGGAAGGGCGGCATGATTACCACCTCGACGCGGTCCGCGTGCCCCCTGGCCACCGCGAGCACGCCACGCACCAGGTCGAGGGCGTCGTCCTCGTTGGTCGGGTTCATCTTCCAGTTGGCCGCGAGCAGCGGCATGCCGGGGGGACGCGCAGGCATCAGGCTTCCTTGAGAATCGCGATGCCGGGCAGCTCCTTGCCTTCGAGGTACTCGAGGGTTGCCCCACCGCCGGTGGAGACGTGAGAGAAACGGCCCGCCAAACCAAGCGACTCGACGGCCGCGATGGTGTCACCGCCGCCGACCAGTGTGTAGCCGCCAGAGCTTGCCACGGCCTCGCCGACTGCTTTGGTGCCGTCCGCGAAATCTCGGATCTCGGACACGCCGACGGGGCCGTTCCAGATCACCGTGCCCGCGCCCTTGAGACGTTTGGTGAACTCGCGGACGCTCCGAGGACCGATGTCGAGCGCCATCCAGTCAGGCTCGACCTTGTCCGCCTCCATGATGCGCAGAGCCTCGCCGGCCCGCATCTTTCGCGCGCAGACGAGGTCGACCGGCAAGAGCAGCTTGTCCCCGGCCTCCTTCGCCACCGCATTAGCCTCCTCGAGCGCTGAGTCCTCGACGAGACCGCTGCCTGTGGGCCAGCCTTTCGCTTTGAAGAAGGTGTTCGCCATCGCGCCGCCGATCAGAAGCGAGTCGACCTTTTTCAGCAGGTTGCGCAGCACGCCCACCTTGGTCGAGACCTTTGCCCCGCCCACCACGGCGAGCATGGGCCGTCGCGGGTTGTCGAGCGCCTGGTGGAGGGCGGCCAGCTCGGCCTCCATCAGCTCGCCGGCAAACGCGGGAAGGTACGCGGCCACGCCCACCACGGAAGCATGCGCGCGGTGCGAGGCCGCGAACGCGTCGTTGACGTAGAGATCGCCCAGCGAGGCCAGCCGGCGCGCGAATCCGGCATCGTTCGCCTCGTCCTCCTTGTGATAGCGGACGTTTTCGAGCAGGAGGACCTGGCCCGACTGCAGCCTGTCCACGGCCTTGACCGCCGGCTCGCCGACGCAGTCTTCGGCGAACTGGACTTCCCGGCCCACCCTCTGCCCGAGATGACCCGCCACGGGCTTGAGCGATAGCTCCGGCTCGCGGTCCTTCGGGCGCCCGAGGTGCGACATGACGATCACCCTCGCGCCGCGCTGCGCGAGGTGGTGAAGCGTGGGTGCGGCTGCGCGCACGCGCGTGTCATCGGCGATGGCGCCGTCCGACAGGGGGACGTTGAGATCTTCGCGGACCAGGACCCGTTTGCCCGCGACGTCGACGGAGGTGATCGAAGCCTTCAGAGTCTCTCCGCCATGTAGGACATGAGGTCCACCATGCGGCAGCTGAAGCCCCACTCGTTGTCGTACCAGCTGACCACCTTCGCCCAATCGCCGGCCAGCACCGCGGTCGACGGTGCGTCGACGATCGACGAGTGCGGGTCGTTCTTGAAGTCGGACGAGACGAGCTCTTCATGGCTCACTGCGAGAATCCCACGCAGCTCTCCACTCGCGGCCTCTTCGAAGGCCGCGTTGATGTCCTGGGCGGTCGTGGTCTTGCCCAATTGCACCGCGAGGTCGACGACCGACACGTCGAGGATCGGAACGCGAAACGAGATGCCGGCGAACTTGCCTGCAAGCTCGGGCAGGACCTCCGCCACAGCCTTGTTGGCCCCGGTCGACGTCGGGATGATGTTGTCCGCCGCGGCGCGAGCTCGGCGCAGGTCCTTGTGCGGAAGGTCCTGCAGCTTCTGGTCCGCGGTGTATGCGTGGATCGTCGTCATCATGCCGCGCTCGATCCCGAATGAGTCATGCAGCACCTTGGCGAGCGGCACGAAGCAGTTGGTGGTGCAGCTTGCGTTGGAGATGACGTTGTGCGCCTTCGGGTCATAACCCTTGTGGTTGACGCCCATCACGACGGTGTAGTCCTGGTTCGTCGCGGGCGCGGAGATGATCACCTTCTTCGCCCCGCCCTTGTCGATGTGCACGCGCGCTTTATGCGCATCGGTGAACAGACCGGTCGACTCCACGACGAGCTCGACGCCGAGGTCCTTCCACGGCAGCTCGGCCGGGTCTTTCTGGCTCAGGAACTTGACCTTGTGGCCGTCGACCTGGATCGTCTCGCCGTCCACCTTCACGGCGGGGGCGAACGTGCCGAGCGCGGTGTCGTGCTTGAGCAGGTGGCCGAACGTCTTGGCGTCACCGATATCGTTGACGGCGACGATCTCGAAGTCCGGCTTCAGGTCCCAAGCCGCGCGATAGATGTTGCGGCCGATGCGGCCGAAGCCGTTGATGCCAACCTTGAGTGCCATTGGGGCAAGCTCCTAGTGATGTTCGTAGACCAGATGAAGGACGGCGTAAATGTTACCCAGCGCCGCAGTGGCGGCCGAGTCGGCCGAAGCGCACCGCTGACGCCAGACGTGCGGAATTTCGCCACCTGAGCCGCACGTCTGACGCCAGACATGCGGAATCTGACTGTTAGGCGGAGCGGCGTTCTGGCTTTTCTCCGTTGGAGTGAGCCAGCTCCTGGAGCCGGCGCAGTCGGTGGTTGACCGCCGACTTCGACAGTTTCATGCGGCCCGCCAGCTCACCCAGGTTCAGCTCCGGGTTCTCGACGCGCCAGCGTGCCATCTCGCGAAGGGCGGGCGGCAGCCGGTCGAGCCTCCCTTCAGCCTCCAGGCGCTCGATCGCGGCCGCGTGACGGAGGCCTGACCCGATCGTCTTGCTGATGTTGGCGGTTTCGAAGTTGAGGCGGCGGTTGACCTCGCCGCTCACCTCGCGCAAAACGCGCACGTTCTCGAACTCCATCACGGCCCGGTTCGCGCCCATCGTCGAGAGCAGGCGCACGATGCCGTCGCCGTCCTTGACGTAAACGACCGACTGGCCCCCACGCTCGGTTACGCCCGCCTTGACGCCCGAGTCTGCGATCAGGCGGGCGATCGCGGTCGCCCAGGACGGGGTGGGCGCGACGAACTCGAGGTGGTATCGGGCGTTCGGCGCGTTGACCGAGCCGCAGCCGAGAAACAGTCCGCGGAGCATCGCCTTGCGGTCGCAGGCGGCGGCGGGCATGGCCTTCACCGGAGGCTGGGAGAAAGCCCCGACCAGGTCGAGTGGAAGCGTGAGCTCGATGAAGAACGACATTCGCTTGCGCGTCTTCATGGCCTGGTACTTGGCTTCCATGCGCGCGACCGCACGGCCGAGCCGCACCACCTTTCGTGCGACTGCATTGCGGAGCAGCGAGAAGTAAGCCGAGCGGTCCCGCTGGTTGCCCAACAGCCTTCCGCGCGAACCGAAGTAGATGCCGAGCAGCTCGCTCAGCTGACAGCAGGGCCGTGCCGGTAGAAGCCCCGCCATCTCGTTCTTGACCTCCGCCGAGAACGAAATTCCGCGTACCTCCAGGAGGTTATTCAACCTCCCCTCTTGCCCATCGAGTCTAACGCGCGACTGAACCGATCAGTCATGTGACTCTTGACCGCGCCACAATTCGTCTTGTGCCCGAGATGCGGATGATCGAGGCCGTGCGTGCCGCCATCACCGAAGAGATGGAGCGCGACGAGCGAGTCCTTGTCCTTGGTGAGGACGTCGGCAAGAAGGGCGGTGTGTTCGGCGCCACAGATGGCTTGTACGCGCGATTCGGCGAGGCGCGCGTGCTCGACACCCCGCTCGCGGAATCGGCGATCGTCGGCGTCGCGATCGGGGCGGCGCTAAACGGCCTCATCCCGATCGCCGAGATCCAGTTCGCCGACTTCATCCATCCTGCCTTCGACCAGATCGTCAGCGAGGCGGCACGGACGCGGTACCGCTCCAATGGCGACTGGGGCGTGCCCATCGTCATCCGAACGCCTTTTGGAGGCGGTGTTCACGGCGGGCTGTACCACTCGCAGTCGATCGAAGCGTTCTACGCCCACGTGCCTGGGGTGAAGGTCGTCGTGCCCAGCATGCCCGCCGATGCGCATGGACTCTTGAAGTCGGCGGTCCGCGACCCGGACCCGGTCCTCTTCCTCGAGCACAAGAAGGTGTACCGCCTGGTCGCCGAGGAGGTGCCCGACGGCGATCACCTGGTGCCGATCGGCCCTGCCGTGGTGCGACGCGAGGGCGGGAGCCTGAGCTGCTTTGCATGGGGCCTCATGACCCACTACTGCCTGGAGGCGGCGCGGCAGCTCGAGGCGGAGGGCGTCAGCATCGAGGTGGTGGACCTGCGCACGCTGGCGCCGCTGGACCGGGAGGCGATCCTCGCCTCGGTGCGCAAGACCGGGAAGGCGCTCATCGTGCACGAGGACAACCTCACGGGCGGCTTCGGCGCCGAGGTCGCGGCGATCATCTCCGAGCACGCGTTCGAGGACCTCGACGGACCCGTGACGCGCTTGGCCGCGCCAGACGTGCCGGCGATGCCGTTCAATGGACCGCAGGAGGACTTCTTTATGCCGAGCCCCCAGAAGATCGCCGAGGCGGCCAGAAAGCTTGCCGCCTACTAGCCGGCGCCGCCGTCCGCCCAGGCCCGCGGTGCGCACCCTGCCTTCGATAGACCAGGCCGAATACCAGCTGCGCCGCGAGAGCGTGGCCGCCGGCATGGACGCCGCGGGACTCGACGCGCTCTGCGTCTTCTACCCGGCTCGGGTGGCGTATCTGACGGGCTTCCACCACATCCCCACCGAGCGCCCGATCGCGCTCGTCATCGGCTCGAGCGGGCAGTCGTCCTTAGTCGTCCCGGCGGTCGAGAAGGAGCACGCCGAGTCGTCGACGTCGGTCGACCAGGTCCGCATCTACTTCGAGTACCCGGGCGCGGAGCACCCGATGGAGACGATCGCCGAGATGCTGGTCGAGATGCACGCAAGATCTCAGCGCACCGGCGCGGACCACGACGGGTACGTGCCGTTCTGGGGCTACCGCGGGCCGCGGCTTAGCGATCTCACCGGGATGGAACCGGTCGACTCCGAGCTGATCATCGAGTCGCTCCGGCGGGTGAAGTCTCCAGCCGAGCTCGCCTGCATCCAGCTCAGCTGCGACTGGGCGATCCGGGGACACCACCGCATGCAGGCCGCGATCACGACCGGCAAGACGGAGATGGAGATCTACACGCCGGCGGCCAACGAGACGCTCTTCGAGATGGTGCGCGAGATGCCAGGCTGGCGTCCGCGGGGCGGTGACGACACCGGGTTTACGGCGATGTTCGTGGGCGGGCGCTCGACCGCGATGCCGCATGGCTTCGTGAAAGGACACGGCGTGCAGGCCGGCGACGTGCTCGTCAGCGGAGCCGGGGCCAACATCGACGGCTACCGCAGCGAGCTGGAGCGGACGATGATCGTCGGCGAGCCGACCGCCGAGCAGCGGCGCGCCTTTGCGGCGATGCTCGCGCTGCAGTCCCGCGCGATCGAGGTGATGGCGCCGGGAGTTCCGGCGGGCGAGGTCGAGCTCGCCACTGTTCGGCTGGCCGAGGAGCTTGGCGTGGGGGACAACCTGCGTCATCACGTTGGCCATTCGATCGGGCTCGAGGGCCACGAGGCGCCGTTCCTCGACCGAGGCGACGATGCGGTGCTCGAGCCCGGCATGGTGTTCACGGTCGAGCCAGGCGTCTATATAAAGGACATCGGCGGGTTCCGCCATTCGGACACCGTCGTCATCACCGAGCAGGGGTGCCGCGTCATGACCGACTACCCGCGCGAGCTGAACGACCTGATCATCGCGATCGATTAACCTCGGCTGCGATGGGCTCTGACGCCGTCCACAGGCGTGGGCGCCGGCCGGGCGACCTGCGCGTCGTGGTCCGACGCCCCGCCAAACTTCCACGCACGCTCGGGGCCTCGGCGCTCTTCGCAGCCTGCTACGGCAACGTCGGGTCGAGCATCTACTACGCGCTGGGGGTCACTGCAGCCTTCGCCCTCGGGCTCACTCCGGTCGCTCTGATCCTCGCCGGTTTCATCTTCGTCACCACCGCGCTCAACTATGCGGAGGGCACCGCCGCCCTGCCTCACGCGGGCGGCAGCTCGAGCTTTGCCCGCCGCGCATTCAATTCGCCGATCGGCTACATCGTCGGCTGGGTGCAGCTCCTGAACTACACCGCGACAGTGTCGATCTCTTCGTACTTCGCCATCAGCTATCTCGGATTCCTGGGCAAGTACATCACGCTGCTGGCGCCACTCAAGGCGGACCAGACGACCCACGTCTTCGCCACCATCGTGCTGATCGCGTTGTTGATCGCTGTCAACGTCATCGGCATCCAGGAGTCGAGCGCCATCAACCTGGTGCTCGCCTTCACGGACCTGATCACGCAGTTCGTGCTCGTGATCCTCGGGCTGATCCTGCTCCTGAACATCCAGAACGTCATCCACAACATCCATCTCGGCATCGCGCCGACGTGGGGCAACTTCCTCGCCAGCGTCTCGATCGCGATGGTCACCTACACGGGCATAGAAACGATCTCCAACCTTTCGGAGGAAGCAAAGAACCCGGGCCGGAATGTGCCCCTCGCGACGTGGTGGGTCATCGTGGCGGTGCTGTTCGTCTCGGCGTTCCTGCCGACGATCGGGGTGAGCGTCTTTCCCGTGACGTTGGATCCGAACACCTACAGCTACACGACGCAGCTCGCAACAACGTGGAAGGCCGACCCGGTAGCCGGGATCGTGACCGGCTTTCCCCAGGAGACGCTCCGGTTCTGGGCGCAGGTCTGGGTCGGGATCCTGGCCTTCACGATCCTGGTCATCGCGACCAACGCCGGCCTGATCGGCATCTCTCGCCTGAGCTATTCGATGGCCGGCGTCGACCTCCTTCCCCACC
>VBII01000332.1 GCA_005887735.1 Chloroflexota bacterium | reverse complement strand
CCCTGGAGATCTGGCGCGTCGCGCCAGAATTTCTGGAGCAGGCGCAGGACGATGCGACCGTGGTCGCCGTTCGCGACATGGAACGCGCCGGGATCGACATCATCACCGACGGTGAGATCCGGCGCGAGAGCTACTCCAACCGGTTCGCGACCGCGCTGGAGGGCATGGACCTCGACCACCCCGGCACGGCGCTGGACCGGACCGGACATCCCAACCCGGTGCCTCGCGTCGTCGGGCCGATCCTTCGCACGCGGCCGGTGGAGAAGCGGGACGTCGAGTTTCTACGCGCCAACACTGATCGTCCGATCAAGGCCACGCTGCCGGGTCCTTTCACGATGTCGCAGCAGGCGCAGGACGACTACTACAAGGACGAGGAGGCGCTCGCCATGGCGCTGGCCGCAGCCGTGAACGAGGAGGTGCGGGACCTGTTCGCCGCGGGTGCGGACGTGGTGCAGCTTGACGAACCCTACCTGCAGGCGCGAGCCGAGAAGGCGGAGCGCTTCGCCATCAAGGCCATCAACCGCGCGCTGGAAGGCGTCACGGGGATGACCGCGCTCCACACCTGCTTCGGCTACGCGCACATCGTGCACAACCGGCCGAAGGGTTATCCGTTCCTGGAGCCACTGGCCGACACCACTGCCCGACAGATCTCGATGGAGTCCGCGCAGCAGAACGTCGACCTCGGCGTGCTCGCCTCACTGAGCGAAAAGACCCTGATCGTCGGAGTGATCGATCTTGCCGACAACAGCGCGGTCGAGCCGATCGAAATCGTCGTGAGCCGGATCAAGAACGCGTTGCGCTATGTGGATGCGGAGCGGTTGATCGTCGCGCCGGACTGTGGGATGAAGTACCTGGCGCGCGACACGGCCTTTGGCAAGCTGAGGGTGCTCGCCGAGGCGGCGGCAAAGGTTCGCGCTGAGCTCTAGTCGCGGCGCCTTGCTCGGCCCGGCCCGGATCGGCGGATTTCGTTGGACCTGGCTGGCGGCCGCATCGTCGGTTGCCGGCGACTTCTTCAGCTACATCGCGATCAGCTGGCTGACGCTGCAGATCACCGGGTCGGCCCTCGCGTTGGGAGCTGTGCTCACCATGGCGGGCATCCCGCGCGCGAGCCTGATGATCCTCGGTGGCGCGCTAACCGACCGATTCTCGGCCCAACGCTTGATGTCGATGTCGGCTTTTGGACGGGCGGTCCTGATGACGGTGTTTGCGGTCGACGTCGGCTCGGCCCATGTGGAGCTGTGGCACCTGTACGTCTACTCCGTAGTGCTTGGCACTCTCGGGGCGTTCTTCCTGCCCGCCCAGGCAACCATCCTTCCGCGTGTTGTCCCGACCGAGATGCTGGAGGCAGGAAACGCGGCGATCAACATCGGGACCCAGGCCGCAAGGGTGATCGCTCCGGCAGTTGCGGGTGTGGTGGTGGCGAGGTTTGGATCGGCGCCGGCATTTGCCGTCGACGGTGCGTGCTACTTGCTTTGTGCGGTCGCGGTGCTGCAGCTGCGCATTCCGGATCGGGTGTTGACGGCGACGCAGGGGCTCGTGCGGAGCGTCGGAGCCGGTTTCGCCTATGTCTGGAGGGACCGCGCACTCATGGCGGTGTTCGCCATTGCGGTTGCCCTGAACTTCGCGCTGGCCGGCCCGATGCAGATCGGCCTGGTCTTGATCGCCCGCCAGCGCTTTGCCGGCGCGGCTTCCCTCGGATTGATCCTGGCCGCCAGCGCGATCGGCTCGGTGGTGGGCACGTTGATCGCCGGAACTGCGCGACCTCGGCGCGTCGGCCTTCTGTGGATCTTCATTCCCCTGGCCACCGCCGGCATCACGGCGCTGCTGGGCGTGACCACGCTCTTGCCTCTTGCCGCCTCGTTGATGCTGGTGTTCGGGTGCGGCACCGGGGTCATCAACGTCATCACACCCGCGTGGATACAGCGCCGCACCGAGCCCGCGATGCTGGGCCGTGTGATGGCCCTCGCCAACACCGCAGCCCTCGGCGCGGTGCCGCTCTCACAGGCGATCGCCGGTGTGATCGGGCAGGTGAGCGTCGGGCTTCTGTTCGGATTCAGCGCGATCACCCAGGTTCTGGCCGCGGGCACGGCCGCGGCCAGCCGGTCACTCCGCCAGATCTAGCCCTTCGCGTTGTAGCAGCACACTCCGTCGATTTCGAGTGGGACCGTGTCGGTCTGGGCCGAGGCGTTGTCCTCTGCACCCTCCTGGATGGCAGCGGCGAGCGCGTACGCGCCGACCGATTCGAGCAGGCTCGTGTTCGTTGGGCTGCCGACGTCGGCCAGCTTGACCTTGATGGTCAGAGTGCACGGTCCGGTTGAGGGACAGCTGATCGAGCCTGTCTCGGGAATGCCGGTGAAGGTCGGTCCCGCGCCCGGCTCCGGATACGTCAGGACGTGCGGGAAGCATGCGGACACCGAACAGAGGTCGATCGTCTGCTGTTTACCGGCGTAGAAGATCGGCTGGTTGGTCGCGTTGTTTTCCATCGCGGCGTAGTAGATCGTGTTGCCCATCTGCCAGCGCGTGACGTACTGAACGTTGGTCGCGCCCAGAACCCCGGCGATCGCCGTCGCGGGATGCGCGAGGTCCGTCACCTGCATGGTGACGTTGAGGGTCTGGCCGCTGGATGCGATCGAGACGTGGCTCGATCGGATGTCCATGCCGGCCTGGTTCGCACCGCCGATGACCGGGTATAGCGAGTCCCCTGAGGGATCGCTCAAGCCGCTGACCTGGGCGTTCGACGGACCGCTGACCTTGGTACCGAACAGGCCAAGGCCCGAGGACTGGCGGGCGACCGTTATCACGCCTGCCCCGCAGTGGTCGGCGACCTGAACCGTGCATGTGCCTGGCGGCTGGACGAGCATGTTCGACGTGTCGTCGTAGACGATCTCGGCGGCGCCGCTGCGGTCGATGTTGACCTCGAAGAAGTCGGCCAGGTTGCGGTTGCCCTGGCTCTGGATGCAGCCGGTGCCCGCAAGGCAGATGTCGTCGTAGTGCATCGGGTGCGGCGTCACCTTGACAAGCTGCTTTGCCGGGGCGGCTCCGGTGACGGCTCCGGTCGAGTCGGTCGGAAAGACGACCTGGGACATGAAAACGTTCCACACCTGGGCGTTATGGCTGCTGGGATCGACCTGCTTGTCGGACCCATACCAGACCGCGTCGGCGCGTCCCGGGCCACCCGCCTTGATCCACGGGAAGACGTTGGTGGCGTCGCCGGACGCGGTCAAGCCATCGCTCACCTGCACGGGCGCTGTCCATGTTCTCCAACCGCTTGCCGCGCTCGAGGCCGCGACGAAAGTCTGGCGCAGGGCCGGATTGGCGCTGTTCACCGCCCAGACGGCCACCAGGTTGCGCCCGGTGTCCATGGAGAGGACGGAGAACAGTGTGTCCGGCGGCCCCGTCGTGTCCGCGATCTTGACGAGCTTGGTCAGATCCTGCCCGCTGCCCGTCGCGTCGAGGAAGTGGAGTGTTCCCGTCGCGTCGGGCGTGCCGTTGTTCATGTAGAGGCCGGGTGTCGCCGTCGTGGAGGTGCCGCAGGTTGCCGCGTCGCAGCCGGCGGCCTGGAACACCTTGCCGGTGACCTGGTCGATGGCGGGATAGCCGTCAGCGCCGAATGGCGTGTACGTGGTCTGGCCGCCGGGAGCCTGGTCGCCCGTCGCGTTGGAGTAGTTGAGGCCGTCGGTGCTCTTGTTCCACTCGGCGCCGAAGAGGTAGTTCCACTCCAGGTACACGAGCGGGGTCTGGCCGCCCGCCGCGCGATAAGCGGATTGGTTCGGCGTCGTCGGGGACGGATCGTAGACGGCGAACCACTGGCGGTCGGAGCCAGGGCTGCTGCCGTCGCAGCCCAGGAAGTTCTCCTGGTCCGACGCGCCGGGATTGGCGGGTCCGGTGGTCGCGACCCGCTGGCAGGCGAGCGCCCACAGGTCGGAGAAGTACTGCTTGCCGGAGCGGTCGAAGGCGATGTCGGTGTCGCCGCCGCCGGGGCCCGGCGCGGGAATCCCCATGATCGGCGAGGGCACCGTCTTCTGCGCCATCACGCGGAAGGTGTGGCCGCCGTCGATCGAGCCGAACCAGGTGCTGCGCTGCGTGCCAGTCCCCGTCGGCCCGCTGTTGAAGACGCGGCCCTGTGGGTCGATCGCAATGTCCGGCTCACCGTTGGTGTGGATCGGATCGACGATGGACGGGGTCTCGAAACCGATCGGGCTCGAGCTTGCGGTGACGCCCAGAGGCAACGGCGCGAGGGCGACCGTGCCGGCGAGAAGAGCACCCAGCGCGTAGACGGCAACCCGCGAACGAGCCATGACCACACCCCCCACTGCGACCGGCGGCCGGCCGGTCTTCACGACTGGATTACTGAGTTAAGGAAATATCAACCGGGCGGCGGTTGGCATCCCTCAATTGCAGGAAGTCCGGGTTGGTCCTCATGCGGGGACTCGGGTCTCCCCACCCGGCCCTTCGGGCCGACCTCCCCGGCGA
>VBII01000331.1 GCA_005887735.1 Chloroflexota bacterium | reverse complement strand
GGTCGTAGAGGGTGGCGGCCAGGCGAGTCGTGGTGTCAGGGCTCTCCAGGGCCTGGACCGCGGTGGTCGAGCTGACCCACTGGAAGCGCGTCCCCTGGTCCACGACCAGGTTGCACCTGGGCAGCGAGGCCAGGTCGCTGCTCACATTCCAGCCCAGCAGGTCATAGCCGTCGGCGCCGTAGGTGCCGACCCAGCTGCCCTGCGGCGGCTGGCTGTAGGCGAGCGCGCCCGGGGTGGTGGCCGAAGCCACGTTGGAGGGCGCCGAGTCGCCCACGCTGTTGCTGGCGAGGACGCGGTAGAAGTAGGTGGTCGAGGCGCTGAGTCCTGAGTCCGTGAAGCTGGTGCCCGCGCTGCTGCCGACCTGAGTCCAGCCGGTGCTGCCGTCGGCTGAACGCTGGACCTTGTAGGAGGCAGCCCCGCTCGAGGCTGTCCAGGCGAGGCTGATGTCAGATGCATCGAGGGCGCCGGCATTCAGGCCGGTCGGCGCCGCCGGCGGCGGCAACGGTGTGCCGCCGGTTGTGATGGCGAAGTTCTGCGTCGTCCACTGCGCGAAGCCGAAGATCCACTGGCCGGCGAGCTGGTTGCTGCCCCACACGACTCCGGGGTTGACCGGGTCGGGGGTGGCCGCCGAGTAGTCGCCCCAACGACACGCGTTGGCCGTGCAGTTGCCCTGGAATGCGGTCTCCTGATCGGCGGCGCTGCTCGAGCCCAGGAGGACCTCACCGGCGTCCATCAGACCCAGCGGCGTCGATTTGGTCCGGGTCTGGGCGCCGATCACCGCAAGGAGGGAGGAGCTTCCGCGGTTGTAGGAGATCATCGCGTCGTCGCCGGCTGACGACGGCGAGATGGCTGCGTTCCAGTAGAAGTCGGTTGCGCTCGAGAGCTGACCCTGCTGGCGGATCGTCATGGAGCCGGGTAGGAACTCGTACCAGCGGACCATCGATCGCCCGGAGCCGGCCACGGTCTGCTGCGTCCACACCGCTTCCGCGCCGGCGCTCGGATCGAAGTGGGCGACCGCCTGCGTGAGCCGCCCGTCGAGGCTGTCCAGCCGGTAGGCGGTGCCAGGCTGCGGCACGTTGGGGGGCGCGCTGTAGGTGCCGACCGACACGTCCCCGTCCGCGATCAGTGCGGGGCCAAGCGTCATATGCCACACCATCACCTTCGATTGGGCCGCGACGGAGACGTCGTGCGCGGCGACGATGTAGCCGTTCGCCGCGGCGTCGGTGGTGTTCGCCGGAACAGGCGTGAAAGCTCCCGTGCCGTCGGAATTCTTAAGGATATGGCTCTTGTCGCCGAAGAGGGTTGCCGACACGGACCCGCTGCACGTGGATTGACCGGCGGCCGGCTTGGCTATCGCCCAGATGTCGGCGGTGACAAAGGGGAGAGACGACTGACCGCCGTCGTAGACATTGGTCCCGACCATCACAAAGTGTGCGTCGTGGCCGAGCTTTGGATAGTCCGGGATGTTGCTGCCGGTCGGCGTTGCGTAACGACACCAGCCCCCTGCCAGGTCACTTGGGTCCGCGGTCTTCGACCATCCGAACAGCAGGTAGTCGTTCGTCAGCGTCGAGTTGAAGGCGACTGCCGCGAAGAACCAGCGGTTACCCGCAGCATCCCACTGGATCTGAGGGTCGCTTGTCGCCAGCCCGGAAGGCACGGCGGCGAAGGTCCCCAGGTCGGTCGAGCTCAGCAGGGCCAGGTTGCTTCGGTCGTAAACCCCGACGAGCTGATTGACGAACTCCATGTATTGGTTGGGGCCGATTGCGCCCGTGGAGTCGGGCGGCGTCGGCTGGTATCCCTGATCCGCTGCGGACAAACCGGGACTGTTGAGCCCGTTGTAAACGGCCGCGGCGGACGGGGTGCTCGTTGTAGACGCGGGGCTGCCAGGTCCAGCCGACGCCGCGGCGGCCTCGAGCTTTGCCTTCCGAAGCGCCGCCGGGTTCATGGTGCGAAATGGCCGTGACTTGGCCTTGATGGGTTGATGCGACTTGCCAGGGGTGAGCAGGGTGGCCTTGAACTGGCCGGCGGGGGCAACCGGGCTGCCGGCCTGCGGAGCGGAGGGGGTCGCACGACTCTCAGGAGCCGCTCCGGCGGTCACAGGGGCGAAAAACGTCACGCCGAGCGCGATGGCAACCGCTGCCATCCGACGCGTGACTAGGGTTCGGCCCACGAAATCCTCCATCTGAGGCGACCGCGGACGGAAACCGGATGTAGAGCCCCGATTATGGGGCCCGGATGCTGGTTGCATTCAGGCTTGGGGACGGATCGACCCTTTAACGTTGCGGTTAGCAGAACGGCCCTGCCCACGCGAACTTGCGAGCGCGCCTGCCCGCGCGAACATGCAGCGTGACTACCCCTGACAGCGCTCACGAGCAGGAGCAAGAATGACCCCCCGAACGCGGGAACAAAATGCCTACGCGAGATTTGCTGGGGTCATGTACTTCTTCACCGTCTTTGATGTCACGGGCGTGGTGATTGCCGCCAGGGTCAGCGGAACCGGCAATTTCCTCGACACGGCGCACAGCGTTGCGGCCTCGGACGCGCTTTACAGGATCGGTTTGGTCAGCGGGCTCGTCGGCAACATGTCCACCATCCTCCTCGCCGTCGGCCTGTACGTAACCCTCAGGCCGGTCGACCGAAACCTGGCAATGACTGCTCTACTTTTCAGGCTGGCGGAGAGCACGATCGGCGGAATGGTGGTGGTGTTTGGTTTCGCCACCCTTCAGATCTATCTGGACGCGAATCACACAACTGCGTTTGATGCGAACCAGCTGGGCGCACTCGCGGACCTGGTTTCGCGCCTGTCCGGCGCCGGCACCAACGTCAGCGTGGTTTTCTTCTCTCTTGGCTCGGCGCTCTTCTTTTACCTGTTTCTCAGGTCGGCATACATTCCCCGGGTTCTTGCTGTGTGGGGCCTCCTTGGTTCTCTCTTTTGCATGGGCGCATTTGCTGCCAACCTTCTGCTCCCGCAGTCCTCGGAGCTGCTCCGCGGCGTTGGCGCCCTGCCGATCGGGATCGCCGAGCCGGTCGTGGGTCTGTGGCTCTTGATTCGAGGGATCGATCTACATCAGCAGGTGTCACGACCCTTGGGGAGCGAAGCGTAAGGGCAGGCTGGGACGCTACTGCCGGCGGATTTCGGTGAGAGAGCCGGCGGCGAGGTCGTAGATGAACCCGCGCACCTTGTCCCGATGCACAAGACCCTCGTACGTCCTCAAGCGCTCGATGTCCTCGACGACGGCCTCGACAGGGTCGACAAAGCAGCCAAATCCCTCGGCAAACCGATGCCCCGTTGCGGCAGAGATTCGGTCGGCAAGCTCCGATTCGGTGAACCGGCCCAGGGCACAGTCCGTGTGATGAAGCACCATGACCTCGCGAGTACGGAGGACCGCCTGAGAAATGGCGAGACACCGCATTGCGTCCGTCGACGGCCGGCCCCCCGCGTTGCGGATGACGTGGGCGTCACCCGGCCTCAACCCGAGCAGTGACGCCACATCGATCCGCGCGTCCATGCATGTCAAGACCG
>VBII01000330.1 GCA_005887735.1 Chloroflexota bacterium | reverse complement strand
CGGCGAAGGTGATGCCGTGGTTCCGGAACATCTCCATCGCGAGCTTGTGCCGGCGCTGGAGCTCATCCGGGCCGAGCCTGTTCAGCTGCTCGTAGAGTCGGCGGTAGGCGGGTCGCGGCCGTCCGGCGGCCGCAAGCATCTCGTCGTAGAACCCGTTGAACTGGTAGTTGGCATCGAGATTGACGAAACCCACAGCTATAGTGTCTGCGCCATCCCGCAATCTGCGAAAACGCTCAACTTACGGGTCGGCTGCGAGTTCAAATACGGCGTGAGCGCCCCGACTGTCGCCACCGTCCAGGTGCGCCCACGCTCCGACGCGCGGCACCAGCTGGTCACCGAGACCTGGTCCACCCAGCCGCCGGTTCCGATTGACGAGTACGCCGACTTCTACGGCAACCCTGTCAAGCGCCTCGTCATGCCGCAAGGCGACCTCGCTCTGCGTTATGACGCTGTGGTGGCTGTACCGGACGAGCCCGACCTGGACGCCGCCGCGGCGCCCCAGCTTCCGGTCGACGAGATCCCGGGCGAGCTTCTCCACTTCACCCTCCCGAGCCGCTACTGCCTATCCGACCAGCTGATGGGGATGGCCTGGGAGCTGTTCGGCCAGACGGAGCCGGGTAGCGCCCGGGTGCAGGCGATCTGCGATTGGGTGCATGACAACATCCAGTTCCAGTACGGAACCAGCAACCCACTCACCACCGCAGTGGACGTGCTCGAGCAGCGCCGGGGCGTCTGTCGTGACCTCGCTCACCTCGCCATCACGTTCTGCCGGGCCCTCAACATCCCGGCCCGCTATGTTTTCGGCTACCTGCCCGATCTCTATGTGCCGCCCAACGCCGCGCCCATGGACTTCGCCGCGTGGATGGAGGTCTTCCTCGGCGATCGTTGGTGGACGTTCGACCCGCGCAACAACGAGCGAAGAGTCGGCCGGGTGTTGATCGGCCGCGGGCGCGACGCCCTGGACGTGGCGAAGATGACCACATTCGGTCCTGCCGCGTTCAAGTCCATGGTGGTATGGGCGGACCCGGACAAGGCAAGCTGATGGCGATCGATCCGGCCCGCGTCGACTGGGGCACCGCCAAACGTGCGGAATACCTCGTCCGCCAGACCTTCCGCTATGAGTACCCAGAGCCCATCCGCGACCTGAGTCACCGCCTCGTCGTCATCCCGCCGGAGAGGTTCGGCGACCAGACGCGGCTCTGGCATGACGTCTCGGTGGGCCTGGACGGCGCGCGGTTGGAAAGCGGCAGCGACCGCTTCGGCAACGTGATCGTCGACGTCTTCGCGCCCCAGGTGCCGGCCACGATCGAGTTCGTCGCCGAGGTCTCCGTCGAGCGCCGGGCGGCCGAGCCGAACCGTCTCGCCGACGGCTGGCTCGCCGAGGGCTACCTGCTCGAGCCGTCGGCCCTCACCGCCGCGGACGACGCGATCATGCGGGCCGCCGACGACCTGGCGGGTGCGGCGGAGTGGGGTCTGCCGCTGGCCGACCGGATCAACGACTGGGTCTACCAGTCCATGACCTACCGTTATGGGGCGACCGGGGTGCGCACGACAGCGGCCGAGGCGCTCGCCCTGGGCGCGGGGGTGTGCCAGGACTATGCGCACGTGATGCTGGCGCTGTGCCGCGCCTGCGGCCTGCCCTCGAGATACGTGTCCGGCCATCTGCTGGGCCAGGGGGGCACGCACGCCTGGGTCGAGGTCATCCTGCCGACTCGGGACGGCACGGGCGACGCCATCGCTCACGCATTCGATCCGACCCACGCCAGCCGGGGCGGCCTTGGCTACGTCAAGGTGGCCGTCGGCGGCGACTACTCGGACGTGGCGCCGACCTCGGGTACCTACGTTTCGGGCGCCCGAGGCCGGCTGACGGCTAATAAGCGGGTGTCTTTAGTCGACGTCGGATAGCCACCCTCTCCCCTTCAGGGGAGAGGGGGAATCGCCCCTCCTACATCGCCGGCGTGATCTCGTAGACCGTGATCTTGCCGCCCGACTGCAGAACCGGGCAACCCTTCGCGAGCTCAGCCGCCGCATTCAGCGAGTCGGCCTTGAGGATCGAGTAGCCGGTCGCCGGCGGGTTGCCGACCGCGCCGTCGTGGACCGCGCCGTTGGACACGTTCTTGGCGTGCTCGGCAAACGGGTTGCCGGCGTCGACGATCTTGTCCCCAAGCTTGCCGAACCAGCCGCCCCACGCCTGCATCACCTTTTCCCGCTCCGCGGGCGTCGTTCCTGCGCTGCCGCCGCTGTACAGAAGCACGAAATTCGCCATACCGATCTCCTCCTGAATGATCTCCGTGGACTCACCCAGACGACGATCGAAGGGGTCTGGAATCGACAGTTCTTACGAAATCCACACGCACCGGGCTATAAATCGCTCGGATGGCAGGCTCCCGGATCCTCGTCGTCGAGGACGATCCAAGGCTGGCGGCGACGGTCGAGCGCGTGCTCGTCGCCGAGGACCACGACGTCGAGATCGCGGCCGACGGCGACGAGGCTCTGCGCCGAGCCCGGGCGCGCCCCTTTGACCTCGTCGTGCTGGACGTCATGCTGCCCGGTCTCGACGGCATAGCCGTCTGCAAGCGGCTCCGCGCCGCAGGCCCCGTCCCGATCCTGCTCCTGACCGCGCTGGGCGGGACGGAAGAACGAGTCCGCGGCCTCGATTCCGGAGCCGACGACTACCTGGTCAAGCCGTTCGCCTACGAGGAGTTGCTCGCGCGCGTGCGTGCGCTGCTGCGCCGGACGGCGCCCGCCGACCATCTCCGCTTCGGCGACCTGCGCCTCGAGCCTGCGAGCCGCGGCGCGTGGCGCGGCGAGCACGCGATCGACCTGACCGCAACGGAGTTCGACCTGCTGCAGCATTTTCTGCGCCACCCGAGGCAGGTACTTTCCCGCGAGCAGCTCATCGACGCCGTGTGGAACGGCGAGGCCGAATCCGACAACGTCGTCGCCGTCTACATCGGATACCTGCGCCACAAGCTGGGCGAGCCGCGCCTGCTCCACACGGTCCGCGGCGCGGGCTACGCGCTGCACGAATAGTGTCCCTGCGCTTCCGGCTTGCGCTCTTCGGCGCTGCAGTCGTCGCCCTTGCCCTGGTGGTGTTCGGGTTGCTGCTTTACGCGCTGCTGTCACGCGCCGCTGTGACCAACCAGGACGACGCGCTCCGTACCCGGTCCACCCAGGCTGTCGCTTCGTTGAACGTGTCGCCGGCCAAAGGCGCCGCACCGGCGGTCGCGCCGTCGGACCTGCGTACGAGCTCGGACGTCTTCGTCGAGATTTTTGACCCCGCGTGGTCGGTTGTCTATTCGACGGCGGTCATGAACGGATCGCCACTCCCGGTCAGCGCGAAGCTGCGAGCCGGGGCCGAAAGCGCTTACCTCGGTGGCGTCTACCAAACCGAGAGCGGTTTCCGGCTTTATGCGGTCGCTTATCGCGACGGCTATGTGGTCACCGGCCAGTCGACCCGAGTGCAGCAGTCCAATCTCTCCGGCGTTGTGGTGTTCCTCGTGATCTCGGGCAGCCTTGCGCTGCTGGCCGCGACTCTGGCGTCGTGGCTCGTCGCAGGTCGCGCCCTCGCGCCTCTCAAGTCAGTCGCCGTCGCGGCTGAGGAGATCGGCCGGACGCGCGATTTTGGGCGGCGACTCCCTCCGCCGCGCAGCCGAGACGAGGTCGCGAGGCTGACCGCAAGCTTCAACCAGATGCTGAGCCGGCTGCAAGATGCCTTCGAGTCGCAGCGGCGATTCGTGGCCGACGCTTCGCACGAGCTGCGCACGCCGCTGACGACGATCCAGGGCAACGCCGGCCTGCTCGCCTCGCGTTCGGTCTCGGAGGAGGTCAAGAAGGCGGCGGTCGCCGACGTGGTCCAGGAGAGCGGGCGCATGGCCAGGCTGGTCGACCGCCTGCTGACCCTGGCCAGGGCTGACTCGGGATTGCAGCTTCAACTCGTGGCCGTCTCGTTCAAGCCGGTGGTCGACGAGGTTTGCCGCCAGGCGGCAGCGGCGCATCCCCGCCAGGAACTGCGCGTCGAGACCGCGGGCGCATCAGTGGACGGCGACGAAGACGCGCTCCGGCAGCTGCTCTGGATCCTTCTCGACAACGCGTTTCGCTACGCATCGTCCGCCGTCGAGGTCCGGCTCTATACCGAGGCGGGATGGGCCCGATTGCTGGTCGGCGATGACGGGCCCGGCGTGGCGCCGCACGATCGCGATCGAATCTTTGAACGTTTCTACCGGGCGGATCCGTCGCGCGCGGGCTCGCACTCAGGACTCGGCCTTTCCATCGCCCGCTGGATTGTTGCCCAGCATGGCGGGCGGATCCTCGCGACCGAATCCACCTTGGGCGGCGCCGCGTTTGTAGTGGACCTTCCTCTCTTACCCGCTTCTTAAGCGCGGCCGCCACGATCGTGGCATGTTCGACATTGCGCCGGATCACGCGATAGGTCTCTTCGCAGGTCTGCTCGCGCTGCCCTTTGCCCTGCTTGCGCTTCGCGTTCGCCCGGCCGCGCGAAGGGTGCCTGGAACGGTGCTCGGAGCGTCCGTCCTGATGGCGATCGCCGGCGCGATCCACCTCGGCCTCATCTGGACGCATCGCGACGAGATCATCACCGCGGTTCTCTTCCTACTCAATGGCGTCTCCTACCTCGTGCTGTCGCAGCTCTTCACCTGGCGCTGGTGGCGACTCGGGTCGGTCGCGCTCATCACCGCGACGCTCGTCGGTTACATGGGCTACATCGTCCTGAACTTCGACACCCCCGACCAGGTGGCGGTTGCGACCAAGCTCCTCGAGCTGACCATGCTCGGCCTGGTCCTCATACCCGTACGCGGTGAGACTAGGCGGCGCACGTCGCGCTGGTCGGCAATCGCTGTCGCGCTGCCGCTGCTGACCGTGGTCACGGTTTCAGTCGTGTGGATCGACGACCTGGCTCGCCCTGACGCCCGGCATTCGCACGCGGGCGCGGTGCTGCAGCAGACCAACGATGTAGCCACGCCAGAACAGGTTGCTGCCGCGCAGCAGCTCTACGACCAAACCGCCGCCGCCATCGCGCCTTACCGCGACTGGCATGCGGCGTGGGCCGCCGGCTACCGGCCCGGTCCGCAGAACACGCCGTCGACTCACTGGATGAACCAGCGGAACGTCGATGCCGGATACGTGATGGATCCGCGTCATCCCCAGGGTCTCGTCTACGCCAACACCAGGCGCGGCCCGGTGCTTCTCGGCGCGATGTTCCAGATGCAGCACATCGATCAGTTCGGTCCTGACCCAGGCGGCCCGCTCACCGCATGGCATCAGCATCAAAACATCTGTCTCACGCCCTTCGGATTCGAGTTCAGCCTGATGACTCCGACCGCGACATGCCCCATCGGGTCAATCGACATCAGCGTGGCCCCGATGCTCCACGTGTGGATCGTCGACAACCCAAGCGGTCGATTCGCCGTCGACATCGACTCGAAGGTGGTGAAGAAGATTGATCAGAGCTGAAGTGTCCAGCCGACCTGAGGCCGCATTCGTCCTGCTCCTGATGCAGAGCATCTTCTGGCTCATCGCCGGCGTCTCGGCCGCGCCGTTCGCGCTGGCCGGCGAGATCTTCATGGCCGGCCTCGCGCTGGCCACCCTGCTCCTTGCGCTGGGCACCTGCATATGCGCCATCGCTGTCCTCTGGCGCCGGCGGTGGGCGAGAGTAGTCGTCATCGCCCTCGAGGTCACGTGCCTGTTCGGTTCGGCGGTGCTGCTGCTAATCCCGCTCGGATTCAATCGAGGGCTTGTTTCGATCCTGGTCAACGTGGCCGTTCCGGTCGCCGTCCTCGTCTTGCTGCGGAAGGATCGAGAAGCGTTTTCGTAGTCGCGATGTTGCTTGTCGGCCGACTGCCCTCGGAGCAAGCAGACGGCGCTGCGAACGGCCGGGACAAGCCCGATAAGGACGCGCTAGCGCGCGCTTGCTGATTTCAACGAGCGGCGCTTGAGTGCGTCGTCGGCGTCGTCGGTCGTCACGTAGCGGCGGCGGAAGTTGCGAAGCGCGAAGCGGTCGCACGCCGTCTCGGCGGAGGAGCCCTTGCCGAGCACTTCGTGGAGATACCAGTGGAGCCACTCGTGGCAGTAAAGGAACCGCAGCACATCGCGCCTGCCTCGGAAGTGGACGGTCTCTGAGGCCCACGCAAAGCGCATACCCTCGCCGCGTTTCCGCCGCGCGGCATAGATCACCGGCTCGCGGAAGGCCTTCATCGGGGTCGGCACCTGGAGCACGATGCGCTTCTCCTCGAACTCACACCGGGCCGCCAGGTGGGGTGAGAAGCGGTACCGGAGCGGCTTGACCACGACCTCGTAATCGCAGCGCGGCAGGCCCTCCAGGATGCGCCGCGCCTGGGCGCTGCTGAGGCCTGCAAGCTCGGACCGGATCGCCACGGTCGCAACAGGATAGGCGTTACCTCTAGATAGGAGGATGTCTAATGCCTGATACAGTCGTCGGCCTTTTCAGATCGCGGCCCGAGGCCGAGGGGGCCCTTCGAAAACTCAAGGAGGCGGGCTTCGGGCCCGACCAGGTCGCGGTCTCCACGCCCCACGCCGGGCGGCGCGGCCACTACGGCTTGAAGGTGCTGGGAGGCATCGTGGCGGGCACGGTCCTCGGCGCCCTTGTAGGGGCGATCGCGAACGGGATGGTGCCCGGCGTCCACCCACTGGTCGCGGGCAACCTTCTGGCGACGTTCCTCTTTGCCGCGGTGGCCGGGGCGGCGACCGGCGGCCTGGCGGGGGCGCTTTTGAGCATGGCGGCTTCTGGCGATCGAGCCCTCTTCTACGAGCAGGAGGTCGAGTCGGGCCGCTTCCTGGTCAGCGTGTCGGGGCCGCGCCTCGAAGAGGCCCGGGACCTGCTCCGCGCAGCGGGTGCGATGGAAGCCGCGCCTGTGGAGGCACCGCTGGACTCCGGCCGGCCGAGACCGGAAAGCGGCTAGCCGTTCGGCTCGGCCCTGCTCAGATCCCGCTGTACGTCTTCGCCTTCGCCGCGCGCTGTCAGGTCGCCCAGGGAGACGATTCCTTCGAGCTTGCCGCCGGTCATCACCACCACGCGCTTGACGTCATGCGACTTCATCATCTGGATCGCGTCGCCGACCGACTGGTCGGAGCGCACGGAGGCAAGGTCATGAGTGCATATGTCGGCAAGCCGCGTCCGAGAAGGGTCGCTGCCGGTCGCGACCGCGCGAACCGTGATGTCTCGATCGGTGACG
>VBII01000082.1:4275-8915 GCA_005887735.1 Chloroflexota bacterium | reverse complement strand
CCCCGCTGTCGATGTCGCCCTTCACGCCCGCCTTCATGGACGAGCTCAACATCGAGGCCCGCGAGATCGGCCTGCAGATCCATCCCCACGGCTACATCCAGACGCTGCCCGCGCTGGGCGCCTATGTCGGCGCCGACATCGTGGCCGGTGTGCTTGCAACGGGCGTCGCGCGCGAAGACAGGCTCCGCGTCTTCGTCGACGTCGGGACGAATGGCGAGATCGTCCTCGGCAGCGCCCAACGCGCGCTCGCAACCGCGGCGCCGGCGGGCCCCGCCTTCGAAGGCAGCCAGATCAAATGCGGCATGCGCGCGACGGTTGGCGCGATCGAGGGCGTCCAGCTCGGCGACCGGGTCGAGCTCCAGGTCATCGGCGGCGACGTGCCGGCCGAGGGCATATGCGGATCCGGCCTCGTCGACGCCGTGGCGCAGCTGCTGCTCGCGGGCTTGCTGGAGTACTCGGGCCGCTTCAAGAAACCCGAGGATGTGCCCGATCATCCCCTGCGCGACCGCCTGATCGACGTGGACGGGATGCGGGCGTTCCTCCTCGCCGAGGGCGTCTACCTGACGCAGCGCGACATCCGCGAGCTGCAGTTCGCGAAAGGATCCATCGCGACCGGGATCAAGGTCTTGATGGACATCCTCGGGGTGAGCGCGGATGACCTCGACGAGGTCCTGCTCGGCGGTTCCTTCGGCTCATACCTCAATCCCGAGAGCGCAAAGGTCATCGGCCTGGTACCCCCGGTCGAGGTCGACCGCATCATCGCGGTCGGGAACTCCGCCGGGGAGGGCGCCAAGATCGCGCTCCTGTCCTACCGCGAACGCCAGGTCGCCTTCGAGCTGCCGTCGCGCATCGAGTACATCGAGCTCTCGGGCCGCTCGGACTTCAACGACTCGTTCATCTCGGTGCTCGGGTTCCCGCAACTGACGCCGGTTCGATGAGCAGCACCGCCCTCATCATCTGCGGCGCTCTCGGCCGTGACGTGAAGGACATCATCACCAGGCGCGGTTGGGATGTCGACGTCTATGGGGTTTCCGCGCTGCTTCACCTCTACCCCTCACGAATCGTCGGCGAGCTGCGCGACAAGCTGCGCGAGCTGCGACCTCGATACGAGAAATTGGTGGTCGTTTACGGCGAATGCGGGACCACCGGCAAGCTGGAGCCGGTGCTGGAGGAGACGGGCGCCGTGCGATTGCGCGGTCCGCACTGCTACGAGATGTACGCCGGCGAAGCGCGCTTCAAGGAGGTCGCTGAGAGCCGGCCCGGCACCTTCTTTCTCACCGACTGGCTGGTGCGTAACTTCGACCGCGCGGTCATCAGAGGCCTGGGCCTCGATCGCGACCCGGAATTGAAACCGATGCTGTTCGGTAATTACGAGGCGGTGCTGTATTTGCGGCAGGTCCCCAACCCCCGGCTGGCGGAGAAGGCGGGTGAGATCGCAGCCTATCTCGGGCTGCCTCTCGAGATCGATGATGTTGGGCTCGGGGAACTCGAAGAGAGGCTTGCTGCGTTGGTAGAAGGTGCGAGTCCCCCCACCCGGCTTGCGGCCGACCTCCCCGGCGAGCGGGGAGGTGAAGGTCTCATCTCCCTTCGTGGCTAAGTATCAGGTCATGTTCTGGAAGCACATTCCGTCCCAGGTCAAGGCGTGGGACGGCGATTCCGAGACCAAGCGGATGCTGCCGGACTACTTCCAGGCCGCGATCGACGCCTACGCGATGAAGGACGGGTCGACCGACATGGACGCGTACCTCGAAGGCTGGAAATGGGGACCGGTCGAGGAACGATCCGGTTCGCCCGCCGATGTGCTCAACCGGGTAGTCGACGAGCTGACGGCCGCGAATCCGCGGGCCCGCCTGCTGGACCCGTCGTGAGCGACGCCCTCTTCGACCAGCTCCTGAACAGCCAGCAGCTCGTCATCGCGATGCTGCGTATCGCGGCGGACGACCCGTCGGCGAGGGTCGGCGCGTGGGATCTACGCGACATCGCGGCCCATCTGGCCGCGACAGAGCGCGACTGCTACGTGCCGAGAATCCGGTCCATCGCCGCGGGCCAGAACCCGACTTTCGACCTCTTCACCAACGACGGCAGCGATTTCAGCGGGATTCACCTCGACGACGCGCTCGACGAGTGGATTGCGACCCGGCTGATGCTGATCGGCTACGTGAAGACTCTGGACGGCGAACAACGCGCTTTGATCGGTCACCACGAGCGGTACGGGGAGGTGACGGTCGATCGCTACCTCGAGATTGCTCTCGTGCACGATCAGGACCATCTGCGCGGTCTCGAGAAGATCGCAGGCGAGCTGACTCGTTAACTCGAACCAGCATTTCGGCCGTCGTCGCGGCCGCCTGGGCGAGGATTGCCGCCGCAGCGGCGTCCGCTCGCAGGTTCGGGTTGCCGTTGCTTTCGAGGTGGCGGGCCAGGTCCACCACCTCGGCCGCGGCCTGGGCGATCTCAATCGGCACGTCGATCGTCCTCTGGAGCGCGGCGGCGACGCCCTGGCCTGACCTCGACGCATCGACGAAATCGAGGTAGGCCTTGGCGTCCAGCTCCAGGAGCTCCTCGGAATGGAGCCGGAGAGCGTTAGCGCGTATCTGTGCCTGGGCAGCGCCTGCGGCCCAGTGTTTCGCAGAAAGCCGCGCCACCTTTTCCAAAAGCGCCGCTGCCAGGGCTAGCGTCGCCGCGGAGGCCGAACCACTGGCTGGAGCCGGCCTGGCCGACGAAAGAGCATCGAGAAAGCGCGAAAGCGGCGACTCAGGCGTCGGCACCGATCTCTGTCTTGCGCCTTGCGATGAAAGTCTTCAGCTCCTCGTCGACGGCGGGATCGATGCCCGGGTCGGGATACTCGGCCAGAAGCTGCTTCCAGCGCTCGGCGGCCACCACATCCGCCGTCCGCGAGCCGAACCTCTGCCAGCGGTCGAAATTCTCCGTCGAAGAGATCCACGGCCGGTAGAAGCCGGTCCGGTAGTGGCGCATCGTGTGCTCGGCGCCGAGGAAGTGCCCTCCTGGCCCAACTTCGCGCAGCGCGTCCATCGCGAATCCCTCTTCGTCGACTGGAAGTCCATGCCCGAGGATCCACTCGAACATGCGGAGCTGCTCGACATCGATGACGAACTTCTCGTAGGACGCGAGCAGCGCGCTCTCGAGCCACCCCGCGGCGTGAAGGACGAAATTGACGCAGCCGAGGATGGTCGGCCACATGCACATCATCGACTCGTACGCGGCCTGGGCGTCGGGCGCCTTGGATGAGGTCAGCGCCCCGCCGCCGCGGAACGGAAGCCTGTAATGACGCGCCATCTGCGCGCTCGCCAGGATGCCCATCGCCGACTCCGGCGTGCCAAAGGCCGGGCTGCCCGACTGCATGTCGGTGTTGGTCAGAAATGATCCGTACACGCTCGGCGTGCCGGGCCGGATGAGCTGCACGAGCGCGATGCCGGCCAACGCCTCCGCGGTCTGCTGGGCGACCGTGCCGGCGAGGCCCATGGGTGACATGGCGCCCGCCATCAGGAACGGCGTCACGATCACGGGCTGGCCCGCCAGCGAGTACTCGACCAGGGCGCCGAGCATGCGGTCGTCATAGCGCAGGGGGCTGTTGACGTTGATCAGGCTGATGATCGCCGGCGTCTTTTCGATCTTGTCTCGCCCGCCGAACACGATCGAGGCCATCTCCACCGTATCGCGTGCGTTCTCGGTGGAGATCACGCTGCCCATGAAGGGTTTGTCCGTCCATCGGAGGTGGGAATAAACCATGTCCAGGTGCCGCGTCCCCAGCGGCAAATCCTCGGGCTCGACCGTCGTACCCCCCGCGCAGTGGATCTGCTCCACCGCCTGCGCCATCTTGTCGAAGTTCGTGAAGTCCTCGATCGTCGCGCCGCGCCGACCGCGCTCGAGGTCGGTGACGAAGGGCGGCCCGTAGACCGGGGCGGTCACCACGTTGTCGCCGCCCAGAGTCACGGTTCGTGACGCGTTCCGCGCCTGGAGCTCGAACGTCGCAGGCGCTTTGGCGACCTGTTCCAGGACGAACGCGCGCTCGAAACGCACGCGGTTCTCCTCGATCCGCATTCCAGCCTTCTGGAACAGCTCCCGCGCCCCGTCGTGGAGGAAGTCGACCCCGATCTCTTCCAGGATGGTCATCGCGTGCTCGTGGATGGCGTTGACCTCATCCTTGGACAGCAGGTCGTACGGCTTGAGCCGGTTCTTCCACACGGCGATCCAAATCTTGACCCATCTCCGGGTGTGGTAACGTAGGCCGTGCCCGTTGGGGCGCTAGGTCCCGCCTGGGGACCCCTCCTAACCTGACTTGATCCCAATCAAACGCTTCGCCCGCACCACTCTCAAGGCACACCTGGTATGAGCACGCCCATCCCCGGCGACGTCCTCCCGCTCTGGAACCCGGACATCCCGGGTGAGGAGATCCAGACCGGACGCCTTGGCATCCGTGTCCGCCCCGGCACGCCCGCGGCCGCCAAGGTGTTGGCCCTGGAGGCCCACGGCGGCGCCGAGCTCCTCCGCCAGGTGCTGCAGGAGCAGAAGGTCATCGACGGCACCTACACCGTGGTCAAGCCGGAAAAGCCGCTCGAGTTCATCGGTCAGGTCAGCACCACGCTTCTGACCGGCAAGCTCGGCCGGACGCCGATGGGCCT
>VBII01000082.1:0-4129 GCA_005887735.1 Chloroflexota bacterium | reverse complement strand
CGATGCTCGACTCGACGATGCGGTTCATCGAGCACCTCCGGGACTACCGGGAGAAGCTCGCCGAGGCGGCCGTCCGGCGCTACGAGGCAACCGAGCAATGGATCGAGTGCCCCAAGTGCGAGACCGAGGTTCCGACCTCGAACGGGATCCACTGCCCGAACTGCGGCGAAGACATGCGGGGCGGCGAGTACGTGCGAGCCATCCTGCACCTGGTCGACGACGCCGACGGCCGGATCTACCGCGGCATCGACTCCCTGACCGTCCGGTCGGCGGGCTTCCCCGAATACCGAGGGATGTCGCTCGACCGCATCCAGGGCTCCAACCTGTGGGTGAGCTTTCGCCGGTACGACCCGCTGCCCGACGAGGGCATCGTCCTCCCCACCGCAAGCGTTGAGATGTTCGAGGCCCAGCGCTCGGTCATCCGCCAGCTGCAGATCGGCAGCCCACGCACCGGCGCGCTGGCCGCCGAGCTGGCCGACACCGGGTGGCTCGGCACACCGCCTCGCGTGCCGCTGGACGGCAAGAAGGCGCACCACCTGCCCGACCCGAACGAGGAGCAGGCGGAGGCGGTGTCTCGCGTCATGGGCATGCGACCTGGTCAGCTCTACCTCATCCAGGGACCGCCTGGGACGGGCAAGACGACGGCCATCGTCGAGTCGATCCGGCGCATCCTCGGCCGCAACCCCAACGCGTCGATCCTCATGTCCTCGCACTCCAACGACGCCGTCGACACCGGGCAGGAACGGCTGCTCGGTTTCTCGCACGTGCGGCAGGCGCGCATCGCGGAACCGGGCAAGGTGCCCCGCAGGCTTCGCCCGACGCTCGTCGAGAGCGACGACCTCGAGCCGTACAACCTTGTCGCCGGCACGTGCAACCGCCTGACCATCGATTCGCGACTGCGCTTCAAAGTCTTCGATTGGCTGATCCTCGACGAGGCCAACAAGGTCCGCGCCAACGAGGCGCTCGCCTTGATGCCGCTGGCCAAGCGCTGGGTGATGATCGGCGACCTCAACCAGCTGCCGCCGGTGATGGAGGAGGCCGCGTCGACGTTCAAGATCGAGACCCCTCTCGACGAGCTCGTGCGCGACGACAGCTTCTACGGCTGGGTCTGGGACCGGGTGCCGGCCGGATCGAAGATCATGCTGCCGCGCCAGTACCGGATGCGCGAGCCGATCGGCCGAGTCGTCTCAGACCTTTTCTACGACGGCAAGCTCATCCACGAAGCGCCGCATCCGAGGATGCCTCTGCCGTGGCCTTTCGACCGCGAGCTCGTCTGGGTGGATACGGGGGCCCAGGACGAATACCGAGACGCGCAGCGATCGGTGGTGCCTCTGCCGTGGCCTTTCGACCGCGAGCTCGTCTGGGTGGATACGGGGGCCCAGGACGAGTATCGAGACGCGCAGCGATCGGTGGCGAACGAGTTCGAAGTCGCGCTGTGCAAGGACATCACCTCGATCATCCGGCGGCGCGTGCGCAAGGCGAAGCTGGCCGTCATCGCGATGTACAACTCGCAGGTCAACCGGCTCCAGGGCGCGCTCAAGGGCATCGTCCCGCCGGACGACATCGAGTCGGTGGACGCCTTCGAGGGCCGCGAGTCGGATGCCGTGATCCTGTCCCTGGTGCGTTCCAACGACCGGGCGGCGATCGGCTTCCTCAACGACCCGAACCGGGTCAACGTCGCGATCTCGAGGGCCAAGAAGCTGCTCGTGATCGTCGGCGACTCGAAGACCGTCATCGGGGGCGCGCCTGAGCTCTTCGGCCCGCTGTTCGAGCACTGCAAGGACGACGGCCTGGTGGCGGGCGTCGGCGCCGTCGTCACCGCCTGCCAGAGGGTGGGCATCCGCTCGCAGGTGCAGCGGCTGTCCCGTCCACACCGCGGGGACCGGAGGGCGCGGCGGCGCCGCCGCGGCCAGCGCACGCCCGTTGAGGGCGTGACGAACGGCGAGGGGGCCCTGTCCGCGAACGGGGCCGAGCCGGTGGCTGCCGAGGTCGAGGTGTCCACCAACGGCGCGAGCGAACCGGACATGGCTCCCGTACGCCCCCACCCGGAGGCTTCGCCTCCGACCTCCCCGGCGAGCGGGGAGGTGAAGGCCCAGACCGACTCGGATTCCTGAACCGTCGCCTGAACCTCCGGATAGTCCGGACAAACTGGCCTCAAGCCCAGTGCAAACACCGGATAGTCCGGACTATCCGAGGCGACCTCCCCGGCTCGAACGGAGGTGAAGGCCCAGACCGACTCGGATTCCTGAACCGTCGCCTGAACCTCCGGATAGTCCGGACAAACTGGCCTCAAGCCCAGTGCAAACCCCCGATAGTCCGGACTATCCGAGGCGACCTCCCTGGCGAGCGGGGAGGTGAAGCTCGAAACCGACTCGGATTCCTGAACCGCCGTTTAAGCTTTCGGCGGCATGGGCGACGATTGCATCTTCTGCCAGATCCTGCGCGGGGAGTCGCCCGCCAGCTTCACCTATCAGGACGACACAGTCGTCGCCTTCATGGACGTTCAGCCGACCACGCAGGGCCACATGCTCGTCGTGCCTCGCGAGCACGCGGTCTTGATGACTGACATCAACGAAACCGCGGCGATGCGCACGTTTCGGGTCGCCCGCAAGCTCGCGGCGGCCGCGCGGCAGACGCTGGGCGCGAGCGGGGTCAACCTGCTCGTCATGGATGGCGAGGCCGCATATCAGGACGTTCCCCACTTTCACGTCCACGTCATCCCTCGCTATCCGAACGACGGATTTGGGCTGACCTTTCCGAGCACGTACGAGCACCCGCCCGCCCGCGCCCAGCTCGACGCGATCGCGACTGCGATCCGCGCCGCCGGCATGCCCGCTACTGCGTGACGGTCACCGTCAGCGTGTAGGCGATCGCGTACATCGGGCACATTGCGCCTGACGGGCATAGGGGACCCGACATCGACGTGACCTGGACCTGGCCCGATTTGTTCGCCACGAATGCGGCGAGTGTCACTCCGCGAGCGGCCGTGGCGGGGATGCGACCAGCTCACCATTCCGCTGCCGGCGTGGAGCACCACCTCGAGCTTCTGACCTGCGTGCATCGTGACGGCATGGTCCTTTTCAGTCGCGGTGACATCGAAGCCCAAACTCCCCGAGGACGGGGTGGGATTCCCGCCACTGCCTGTTCCAACCGCACCGCAGGCCACGGCCAGCAGCGCGATCGCGGCCAGCAATACGAACTTGCCCATGTAGATACCGAAACGCACGCCCCCTCGTTGGGTAACACGGAGGGATAAGATCGCTTGCTCATGCCCAGACGCCTCGCCTTGATGATTGCCGTCCTGCTGGTTGCCGCATGCAGCGGCAGCTCCGCGGCGCCGCCCGTCCACAGCCCATCGCCGCTCGTCGGTGGATTGGCGCAGGGCCTGATCGCCTACGTGGCGGATCAGGGAGTGGGCGTGCTGGATCCGGCCACCGGAAAGTCGACGCTCGTCGCACCGCTGCCGCCGGGCGCGTTCCGGGTCGCAGGTCCGGTCTGGGGGCCTGAGCCCAACGTGAGCCATCCTGTCCTCTACTTCACGTTGCATGACGACCGGCCCGCCGAAACCCGGACCGCACCCGGAGTCGTCCCCTACGACTGGCTTTTCCGGGTCGATCCCTTCGCCGGAACCATCGACCCGATCGCGGCCTCGCAGGACTCGTCGAGCGAAGGACCGTTCGGCCTGGTCGCGAACTCGCACTACGTTGCGCTGACCGTCGGCTGCTGCACCACGTACGAGGTGGATGCGCTCGACCTTACGCAGGCATCTGCCGCGCTCAAGCCGCTGGCTAAGCCTCCGGCGCAGCCCGCGTTTTTCACTGAAGGCGTCGCGCCGGGCGATTCTGGCCTGCTCGCCGTGCGCGAGTTTGGCACCGGCACGTGGTATTGGCTGAACGCCGGAGCTTCGGTGCTGAATCCGTTTCCTCTGTCCCTTGGACCCGATGACGGTCCGATCGCCATCTCGGCTGACGGAACGATGGTCGCGGTTGCCATGCCCGATCACGGGCCTGTCATCGAACCCATAAACACCTCGCTGCCCGTCGCATTGCCAAGCGCCACACCGAGTGCGAGCGCAAGTCCCACCGCGCATCCCAGCCCGACCAGCTCCGCGCCCAAACGCGTCAACTCG
>VBII01000329.1 GCA_005887735.1 Chloroflexota bacterium | reverse complement strand
CATGACCAGGCCCTGGCCCACATCGGCGGCGGCGGTGTGCACCTCGACTCTGGGCCGTCCGTCGACGACGGCCAGGCGGACCCGCGCCGTGGAGTAGTCGTCGAAGCCTTCCGAGTAGCCGATGTTCTTGAAGCCGACCGCGTAGCCCACACCCCGCTTCACGCTTTCGCCGTGGGTCGTGTTGGAGACCCCTCCAGGCATCGCCGTCAGATCTCCTCCACGCCCCTCTCCCTCTCCCTCTCCCCTGAGGGGAGAGGGGTATGGCATTGCTTTCACCCTGCGCAGCAGCTCGGCGACCGGGACCGGGCCATCGATGACCTGGCCCGTGATCAACTCGCTTCCCGTCTCCATCGCGTTGCGCACGCGCAGCTCTACCGGGTCCATCCCAAGGGCCGCGGCGAGCTTGTCCATCTGGGCCTCGTGCGCGTAGCAGTTCTGCACGGAGCCGAAACCGCGCATCGCGCCGCAGGGTGGGTTGTTCGTGTAGACGACGATGCCGTCGATCGTCGCGTTGGGGCATTGATATGGGCCGACCGCAAAGCACGAGGCGTTCGCGATCACCGCGGTCGAGCTCGACGCGTAGGCGCCGCCGTCGAGAAGGATGCGAGCCTTCACATAGACGAGCTTTCCATCGCGATTCGCGCCGTGCTCGTAGGCGAGGCGCCCGGGATGTCGATGCACGTGACCGACGAACGACTCGGGCCGCGAGTAAGAGATCTTCACCGGCCGGCCGGTCTTCAAGGCGAGCATGCAGGCGTGGGCCTGCATCGAGAGATCTTCACGGGCGCCGAACGCTCCTCCGATGCCGGCCATCGTCAGCCGAACCCTTTCCACCGGAACTCCCAGCACGACCGCGAGCTGCTTCTGGTCGATGTGAAGCCATTGCGTCGCGAGATGCAGGTCGACGCCGCCCTCGCCGTCAGGGATCGCGAGGCCCGACTCCGGGCCGAGCGGCGCCTGGTCCTGCATGCCGATCTCGTACTCGCCTCGGACCACAACCTCCGCATGCGGCGCCGACTCGCCGTGCCGGATCTTCACCCAGCGCGTGACGTTGCCGTCCGCGTGCAGCTTCGGCGCGTCCGGTGACAGCGCCTGCTCCGCTTCCGTGATCGGCTGCAGCACTCGGTAGTCGATATGCACCTTCTCGGCTGCACGACGAGCTTGCTCGGGATGGTCGGCAGCGACCAGCGCAACCGCCTCACCCCAGTAGCGGACCACGTCGTGGGCGAGCACCGGCTGGTCCTGGATCTCGAGACCGTAGAGGTTCCGGCCGGGCACGTCTGCGTATGTGAGCACGGCATGAACACCGGGCATTGTCCGTGCTTCAGTCGTATCGATCGAAGCGATGCGGGCGTACGGGTGTGGGCTGCGAGCCGTCGCGCCCCACAGCATGCCGTCGGCGCGCAGGTCGGACGAGTAAGCGAAGTCGCCTCGCACTTTGGCGGCGCCGTCCGGCCGGCGGACGCTCTCGCCAATCCTCATTTGGAGCGGGCGGCCATATGGACCGCGTCGATGATCTTCGCGTACCCGGTGCAGCGGCAGATGTTGCCGGCGAGGGCCTCGCGGATCTGAGCGTCGGTCGGCTGAGGCACCCGCCGCAGCAGGTCGTGGGTGGCCACGATGAGCCCCGGCGTGCAGAAACCGCACTGCACCGCTCCCGCCTCGACGAATGCCTCTTGCACCGGATGCGGCGAGCTCTCGGGTGCGATGCCCTCGACGGTCACGATCTCGCGGCCGTTGGCCTGTCCACCCAGCACGAGGCAGGCGCACACCAGCGCACCGTCGAGATAGACGGAGCACGATCCGCACTCGCCCTGCTCGCAAGCGTTCTTCGAGCCATAGAGCCCCAACCTCTCGCGCAGGACATAGAGAAGGCTCTCACCTTCCCAATCGCCCTCTGCTGTTCGGCCCTCGCCGTTGACGGTGCAGGCGATCCTCATGCGGCCCACGCCCAGGCGAGGCAGCGGCGCGCGAGGATGGCCAGCGCGTGGCGGCGGTACGCGGCCGTGCCACGGATGTCGTCGATCGGTCGCGCCGCCGCGGCGACCAGCTCGCCGAACCGGTCCATCGTCGCGGCGCTCACCTTCTTCCGGCCGTCCCAGTCCAGCTCGCCCTGGATGAACACCTCGGCTTCCGAAGCGCGAAGCGGCGTCGGTCCAGCCGAGCCGATGCCGGTCCCCACCTGCCTCCGTTCGCGATCAAGCGAAATCGCAAATGAGCAGACGGCGATGACCATCGCGTTGCGTGTACCGACTTTGGAGAACTGCTGCGGCCCGGCCGCCGGCTCGACCACGAATGCGGCGATGAGCTCGTCCTTGCGCATCGCGTTTCGCTTGGGGCCGGTGAAGAACTCGCGCACGGGCACGCGCCGGGAGCCGGACGCCGAAGCCAGCTCGACGACTGCATCCGACGCGAGCAGCGGCGGAAGCGCGTCTCCCGCTGGTGAAGAAGTGCCGAGGTTGCCGCCGACTGTGCCGCGGTTGCGAATCTGCGGCGATCCGACCGTGCGAGAAGCCATCGCCAGGCCAGGCAGGCGGTCGCCCAGCACTTCGATCAGACGCGTGTACGTCACGCCGGCGCCGATCCGCAGATGGCCGTCCTCCGTCCCCCACTCCGTGAGCTCCGCGATCCGGGTGAGGTCGATGATCGCGGTGGGGCGGCCGTGGTCGAGGTTGATCTCGACCATCAAGTCGGTGCCCCCCGCAATGGGCGTCGCCTCCGGGTGCGCGGCTTTCATCCCAAGCGCCTCGGCCCAGGTCGACGGCTGGAGAAAATCCATCTCTACCAGGCGAAGCCGGGTTCGGGCGCGTCGTCGCGTGTAACGGTGCCCTCGATCTGGCCGAACGGCCGGTCGGACGCGTAGAAAACCTCGTTATCGTTTGCCATGCCAAATGGCGAGAGGTCGACCACGAAGTGATGCTTGTTGAGCATCGACATCCGAATCTCGGCCACCTCGGGGCGCGCCTGAAGCACCGCCTCGCCCATCG
>VBII01000008.1 GCA_005887735.1 Chloroflexota bacterium | reverse complement strand
TGCCCTGCAGGTTCTTCTGCACCGCGACCAGGTCTCGCGTCAGGAACTCCGCCCGGGACATCCGCTGCTGCGCCGAGAGCTGGGAATAGTCGTTGGAACGAGCGATGAGACCGGCTGCGGGGTCGCTGCGGATCCCGAGCTGCTCGGCCTTGTGGACCTCTCCAACCACACCGCCGGCAAAACCGGCGATCCGGCGATCGATCGGCACCAGCCTCGCCTCCATGTTCCATTCATCGCGTAGCGTGCTGAAGTCGAGCGGAGTGGTCGACTGGCCGAACACATCAAGTCTCGACTTGCGCTCGACGTAGGGCTCCGGTGCAAGCGCGACGTGCAGGTTCTGCTCGGCAAGCAGCGCCTCAGAGCGGAACGTGCTGAGGTCGCGGCTCCAGATCGCATCCGACTCCTCCTGCCACCGGGTGATCGTGTCCGCGCCGCCCGGGAGCCAGAAGATGCCACCGGCGCCGACGACCATGTAGGCCTGCGCGGCGGCCCATTCACGGTTCAGCTCGATGAGGTGGGAATCCGGGATTCCGTTCTGCCGCATGTAGTCCCAGCGGTCGTGCAGGACCTGGGCTTTCGACTGGAGCACGAAGGCGCTCCCGAGATCGATCAGGCCCCCGCCGCCTAGCGAGCTGACCATCGCGACGACCAGCACTAGCGCTGAAAGCCTCGCCGTCCAGACACTCCTGCGGCGCCGCGTCGGCGCGATTACGCCAGGGTTGTCAGGGCGTGTTTCGGAGGGTGCAGCCGGCAGCTCTCGCTCAACTGCAATCACGGCAACGGGCGATCGTGTCGCATTTCCTATTGCTCAACGACCTCACCCCGTTGTCCGCTCGCCGGGGCGAGCATACACCTCGTCCGCTGGCACCAGGCGCTCCTGCCTGGTGCCCGGGAAATGAACTCGGACGCCGGGCTTTCCCGGGCTCCCCAGCTCCCAGCCGGCCGAGTACAGCCGGGCTGCGCTCGCCAGGTCGCCGGCCTGGGCCGTCTTGAGGCCGTCGGTGAAGGTCAGGCTCTGGGTCCGGGCCCCCGGGAACCCAAGGCGCACCTCCCCGCCGGTCTTGAGGTTGAAGGCGTACTCGTCCAGCGAACCGTCGTCGGTGCCGGCGACAAGCTCGGCGACGGTCGGAAAGGTTCCCTCGCGCATCCGCGCCTTGAGGTCGGCCCGGCTGGTGCGCTCGGCGAGCCGGCGCCGGCGCCGGAGCTCGGTCAGGAGAACGTCACGCTCGCCTCGCAGTACGGCCAGCTCAGCGTCCAGCGGCCTCATGCGCTCCCGGAGCGCTTCCACGCGCCTTTCGAGCTCCGCTGCATCCAGATCAGCCAGGTCGCTCACGCGCGAGACAATACGGCCGGCGCGCTAAATCGCATCAGGCGGGCTCGAAGATCTCAGCCACCCAGGTTGGCGTGTTGACCGGCATCCCGCCACCAAGCGCGAGCACCTCCCCGCCGGCCAGCCGAACCGACACGATGTCGCCGCGCGGATTGGCAAGGCTCGCGACCTCGAACCAGTGGTTCGATGTGGGGTCGAACTCCTCTGCCGTTGCACTCATGTCCGACCAGCATCCGGATCCAAAGAGCAGGACTTTGCCGCCGGCGAGCAACTGCGCCCCGTGGCCGCAGCGCGCAACGTTCATGTTCGCAACCTGAGTCCACGAGTTGGATACCGGGTTGTAGACAACGGCCCAGGCGTTGCTCCGGCCATCCCGAATGCCTCCTGCGACCAGCACCTCTCCGTCCTGAAGCAGCGTCGCCGTGTGGTACTGCCGCGCACCAGCGCGCGTCTCGACCGCCGTCTCGGACCAGGTGTTCGACAGCGGGTTGTAGACCTCGCTCCTTTCACGCGACTCGTCTGTTGAGCCATACATGTTCTGACCACCCACCACCAGCACGCGACCGTCCCTCAACGCGGTGGCCGTTGGATATTCGGGGCGATCGAACGCCGGTGTCGCGGCGACGGTCCAGGAGTCGCTCGCCGGGTCGTAAATCTCAGCGGGCAGCGTCGCAGGCGCCGCACCGTGAGGCGATATGCCAACGGTCTGGGTTGCGGTGCCTCCGGTGATCAGGACCCGGCCGCCCGGAATCAGCACCGCTGCGTGGTCGTAGCGGCGGCTGTTCATCGGCGCGGTCAAGGTCCAGGAATCGAAAGCCGGGTCGTAGATTTCCGCCGTCCCACCGGGGTCGCCCCCCGCGACCAGCACCTTGCCCGAAGGCAGCAGAGTCGCTGTGTGTCCATCGCGCCCGGTGCCGAGCGACGCGGCGGATTTGAAACTACGGTTCGGCAGTGGGCGTTCCGTCGGGAGAGTCGGCGAACCGCTGCGTCCGGCCGCCCACGATGAGGACGCGTCCGTCGTACAGCAGGGTGGCCGAGAAGCCGATCCGCGGCACGGACATCCTGGGGAGGGCCACCCACCGCCCGGGAGGCGGCGGCGTGGCCGGAACCTGCGATGCAACGCCCTCGGGCGCAACGGAGATTGGGGAGACCGGATTCGGCTGCGCCGCCGGAGACGCGGCCGGCTGCTGGGCCACGGTTCCGCATGCCGTGAGGACGATCGCCACTATCGCGATCCACCCCTTACTCATCTTGCTTACCTAACGACCGCCAAACCCATTCGTTTCGAGCTTGGCCGGTCGGTCACCCGCGAGACATTATGTGTTCCCGACCTAGGTGACAGGGTAGGACGTTTACGCTGTGCCGCCTCGGACAACCGATTATGAAATGACAGAGCTACTAGAGGTTCCAGAGACCTACGAGGCGCGGCAGCGGGCGCATTACGACCGGATCGCCGAGGCGTACGACGCCCACTACTCGGATAAGTGGAGCCTCCTATACCGGCGTCTGTTCCTTTACGAGCCCCTCACCTCGGGCATCGACCTGCGCGGTCGGAAGGTGCTCGACGGCATGTGCGGCAGCGGCCAGACGGCCGGTTATCTCCTGGATCAAGGGGCGCAGGCATACGGTCTCGACATCTCGCCGCATGTCATGGCCGAGTTCCGCGCGAACCTTCCGGACGCGGTCGGCGTGAGCGGCTCGATCCTCAGCTCCGGGTTTGAGGACGCGTTCTTCGACGCGGTCTTAGTCACGGGCGGACTGCATCACGTCCACCCCCAGGTGCCCGAGGCCGTGGCCGAGATCCACCGGATCCTCAAGCCCGGCGGGTGGTTCTGCTTCTACGAGCCGCACACAGGCTCACTGGCGGACGCGGCGCGGCGATTCTGGTACCGGCACGACAGCCTTTTCGAAGAGAACGAGGCCGCCGTCGACTTCAAAGACCTGATGCGTCGCAACTCGCAGCGATTCGACTTCGTCACCACCCGGTACTCGGGGGGGCCGGCCTACCTGCTGGTGTTCAACTCGATGGTGTTTCGGGTCCCGCTGTCGTGGAAGGCGCGGTACGCGCGCCCGCTGCTGTGGCTCGAACGCCGGCTGGAGCGGATCCAGGGCAAGCGCATGTCCTGCTTCGTGATGGCGCAATGGCGCAAAAAGAACTGACGATCAGCTGATCCTTTTCTCATGGTCGGCCGGGCTGTTGCGGAAACCGGCGAAGAGCGCCAGGTCGTAAGCGATCTTCAATCCGCCTCCAGCGAGAAAGGGAAGCCCGAACGCTGCAGCCCCGATGGCGATCCCGGCGAGCGCGGGCCCGAACGACATGGCCACTCCACGCACCGCTCCCGTCATTGCCACCGCGCCGGCTCTCTCACCGGCGGGCACGATCGAAACGATGTAGGCCTGGCGGGCGGGCACGTCCATCTGGGAAAGGGCGAATCGCGCCAGCAGCAGGGCGACGGCCCACGCGAGGTTCGGGCTGAATGGGACGAGAAGAAGCAGCAAGTTGCTCGGAAGGTGGGTGAACACCATCGTGTTGATCAGGCCCACACGGTCGGCCAGGCGGCCCGACACTTCGTACGAAAACGACTGAAGGATCGCGACACCTGCGAACACCGGGCCCAGCAGTCCGGGGCCCGCGCCAAAGCGCGCGTGCAACCAGTACGCGATAACTGCGTTGGCCACAAAACCTCCGCCCAGCGAGTCGAGGGCGAACAGGGCGGCAAGTCCCGCCAGGGGACGAAAAGAGCCGAACACGGGCTGCGCAGGCTCGCCCTCCACCTGGCTCGACATGACAAGTGGAAGCAGCGCGGTGATCACGCCAATCGCCGCATAGAGGAGGAAAAAGGTCCGGCTATCGGAGAGAACTACGGTCGACAGACCGCCTGCGGCGTTGAACAGGCCACCGGTCAGCGAGTAGCGGCCAAATGCACGGTTGCGCGTCTTCGGCCCAGCTGTTTCCGCCACCACCGCCTGCTCGACCGAGGCGAACGGCCCGTAGTCCACGCTGGCCGCGCCGAGCATCCCGGTCAAACCGGATAGAACCAAGAGCCCCGGCTGTCGCGCCAGCGCCAGGTCGATTCCGGTCAGCGCCATCAACAGGCCGACCCCCGCAAGCGTCCTCCGCCGCCCGAACCTCCCGGCCAGCGCGGCGGACGCCAGGCCCGTGAGCGAGGCTGCCGCCAGACCCACGGCAAGCGTCGCCCCGATCAGGGTAGGCGACATGCCGGCCCGCTCGAGGTGCAGGGCGACCAGCACGGCCGAGAAGCCAAAGCCGAATGCCCGCAGCCCGCGGGCAGAAAGGAGAAGCGCTCGGTCCCGCGTCAGCGGCGCCGGCGGCGGAAGACCAGCCACCCAGCAACGGACACGACTGCGAGGATCGCCAGAATCCGAATGTAGGTATTGGCGGGTTCGTTTGCGAGGCCCGTCATGCCCTCGTCAACAGGCAACGGATGATGCGGAGCCTGACTGGGCGAGGTAGCTCGGTTCAGGGTGAACACCAGGTGTCCCTCGCCGTGCACTCCAGTTGGCGTTCCGACGACCGTCACCGCGCGGCATGTGGTCGCGCAGCGCACGTCGATCATCGAGGCGCCCCCTTCGGTGGCGGCGAGCAAGTCTCCGTCCTGCACCCCGGCGGCGACGAGGTCGGCGCTGGACAGGCGCAGCACCTTGTCGCTGCCTGGATGCGGACTGCCGGCAGTCGCGCGATCGGAATAGTAGACAAACCCTCCTTTGCTGAAGCCCGACGGCACGAAACCCAGCGACTCGACGCCCGTGTCCTGGCCTTTCGGCAGACCCGAATCGACCACCTGCCTGGCGGTCCCATCGGGCGCGACGGCCCAGATGATCCCGCTCAGCTCGTCGGGCAGGACCAGGTAGCCGGCGAATCCACCAAATGTCCGCGGAGCAACCGCCGACCCTCCCTCCCCGGCCGGCGCCGTTTTCGTTATCACCTGGACCCCACCGTTGCAATCGACGGCCACCACCTCGGTCTTGCCGCTGACCGGCCCGGCGACCAAAAGCCGATGGTCGAACGACCCGGTCGTGTCGAACGCGATCTGATTCGGGGTCACTCCAAGGTTGACGAACGAGCCGGCCTCATCGCCGGAGCTCCTCACTTTCGTGATCCCAAGAGGCGCATGCAAACGCAGGATGAAGATGTCGTCACGGGCGAAGTCGCAGCCTGCGCCTGTGACGTGCTGTCCCGGCGACACCGCCAGGTAAGCTTCGGCGCCGGGGTCGTCTCGGTACCCGCCCGGCCCGCGTGCGAACGGCGCCAGGACTGCATCCGGCGTCAGGGTATAGAGCGCGGCCGAGCCGGCCACGACGAGCGATCCGTCGGCGCGCGGGCCGCCCAGGTCGAACACACCAGCCACCCCCTGCCACTCCTCCCACGAGGGCGCCGCAGCATCTGAGATCGGAAGAATGGCGACCAGGGCCAGGACCAGGAACGCCCAGCGCTTGCCCATCGCGCCGAGGGTACTCGGAGCCCGGTTCTTATTTCAACGGCGATGTTGAAAAACTCGTAGACTTCACGTCGTGGATTCCAGGCGTGAGGTTGTCCTCGCCTTTTTGAAGACCCACGGCCAGGCAACCCTCGGCGAGATCGCGATGCACCTCGAGGTGTCCAAGCAGGGGGCGCTTCGCCACCTCGACGCGCTGGCGGGCGAAGGCCTTGCCACGGTCGCCCAGGCGGAGCCGCATGGCCCCGGCCGGCCGGAGAATGTCTACCGCCTGACGGCGGCTGCCGGCGATCACTTCCCGGACGGCCACCGCGAGCTGACAGGCGAGCTCGTCGACTTCATGACCAACGAGCAGCTGAAGCAGTTCTTCGAGCGCCGTGCGGCACGGCTCGAGGCTGAATACGCCCCCCGATTGGCGGGCCTAGACTTTGAGGCTCGCGTTCGCGAGCTGGCCCGGCTCGCAACCGAGCATGGCCACATGGCTGAAGTGGTTGACCTCGGCGAGGGTGGGCTCGCGCTGCGCCACTGCAACTGCCCGATCCAGGACGTCGCGGCCCGCACCGGGCTTCCGTGCGTCAACGAGCAGCAGATGTACGAGCGGCTCCTCGGCGCCGACGTGGCGCGCACGACGTGGATGGCTGAGGCGGCGGACGACTGCACTTATGTAATGAAGGAGAGCGGAAAGAAAGTTGGCTGATTTCGAGATCAAAGACCTGCGCGCCAGCGTCGAAGGACGGCAGATCCTGAAGGGCGTTTCGCTTGCCATCTCCAAAGGCGAGGTGCACGCGGTGATGGGCCCGAACGGCTCGGGCAAATCGACGCTGTCCCACACCCTCATGGGCCACCCGGGATACACGGTCGACGGCGGCTCCGTCATTTTCAAAGGACAGAACGTCCTCGAGCTCGAGCCCGACGAACGCGCGCGGCTGGGCATGTTTCTCGCATTCCAGTACCCGGTGGTCGTGCCCGGCATCTCGATGACGAACTTTCTGCGGACGGCTCTCAACTCCAAGCGCGGCTACGACGGCAAGGACAAGTCCAAGCAGATCTCGCCGAAGGAGTTCCGCTCGATGCTCAAGGACGAGCTCGAGGTGCTGCACATGGACGACTCGTTCCTTCCGCGCTACATCAACGACGGTTTCTCCGGCGGCGAGAAGAAGCGCGCGGAAATCCTGCAGATGGCGATGCTGAGACCCGAGATCGCGATCCTCGACGAGACCGACTCGGGCCTCGACATCGACTCCATCAAGTTCGTCGCCGACGCGGTCAACCGCATGCGCGGTCCCGACC
>VBII01000079.1 GCA_005887735.1 Chloroflexota bacterium | reverse complement strand
CTGAAGGACGGGACTCGCGAACACTTCATGTCGGTCCTCGCCAAGCACTGGCCCGACATGGTGCCGCGCTACGAGCAGGCATATCGGGACCGCGCCTATCTGCCGCCTTCCTTCGGCGAGAAGACGATGCATGAGGTGGCGCGGCTTCGCTCCCAACATGGGGTTTCCGATCGGCGTCGCGTCATCCTGAAACCGCCGCCAGAACCGGAGCAACTCTCACTGCTGAATTAGCATTTCGCACATATGCGAAGCCCGATCGACGTCCTCGCCGGAAAGGTCGGCGGTTTCAAGAAGATGGAGATAGCACGGCGGACCGTCCCCTGTTACAAGCACGTCCTCGAGAAAGAGGGCGAGCAACTCTCGGTTTGCCTTCTCGTCGATTCCGGCAAGCTGTATCGCTTTCCCTTCGAGAGCAGCAGGGGCATCGGGAGCCTCGCGATCAAAGCCCGTTACCTCCGCGGTGAGATGGAGCACCTGCGCCTGCGCGAATTCCAACCCGGACTTTGCCGCTATGTCGAAAGAGCAGACAAAGCCGTCTGAGTCTCTCGTCCAGGACCTGCTTGCCGAGCGCCGCGAGCTGAAGGTGGCGGTCGAGCGGCTCAAGCTCGAGCTGGCCGACGCGCAGTCGAACGCCGGAGGACCCGATCCCCGCCTCCGCGAGCTGAACGAAGAGATCGAGCGGCTGCGCTATCAGCTGGCTTCGGCGCGGGCCGAGGTCAACCAGATGCGGGAACAACGGGACGAGCTCCGGGCGGGCATCGAACAGGCGCTGGAGAAGCTGGCGGCGGAGGAGTAAACAAAAAGGCCCCGCCGTCGGCGAGGCCTTTGTTGGAAAGCAGAATCGCTACTTGGCCCAGCCCTCGACCATGGGCACGTACTGCTGAGCCATCGGTCCCACCACGGGGAAGCTGACCCGCCTGCCGCCGGCTTGCAGGGCCAGGATCAGGCCGATAACCCAGATCACGAACCAGGCGATGTCCCAGATGACGAGAAGGAAAGCAATGGGCAGGAAAATGATGGTCAGAATCCTCAGCAGGATCCAGACTGCAAAGGCGCCTCCATGGATGACAACCGCCTGGGCGGCGTTGTACTTGACGTCGGGGTCGTCCTTCCCAACGAACAGGAAGACCAGGCTCCCGATCGGCGGGAGAAGGGCCCACGCGAGGATCGTGTACAGGTTCTTGTTGCTTCCAGTCCCGCTTGGTGGTGCACCCATCGGCGCAGGCTGGCCGGGGGGCGGTGGTGGCATCTGCGACATTCGAATCAATCTCCTCCTGAAGGCGGGCTGTTGCGGGCCAGATTATCGGTGGATTGCCCCCAAAAGGCTATAGCTGACCCCAGTTCGAAGCCGGCCTCGACCTCGAACGTTCTCTGTTAGGCTCGCCAGCGATGACCGACTCCGGTCAAACGCCGAAACCCGCGCCGCAGCCGAGCGTTCCTTCGTGGGCGCCAACCCCGGACCAAACCGATCCAACTGAGCCGGCCGAGTCGGAATCCCCTGCACCTGAGTCGCCATTCGTGGCCGACGTGGCCGCGACGATGCGCCTGATCCCGGTTCCGCCCCTCGCGACACCTCCACCGTCAATCGCTTCCATCACGACCCCGCCCCAGGTCCCCGGCGAGCGCTACATCGGCAAGTACCGCGTGAAGGGCGAGCTTGGCCGTGGCGGAATGGGCACGGTCTACCTCGCCGAGCAGCCGGGCCTCGGCCGTGAGGTCGCCATCAAGGAGCTCATCCAATCGGCCGACCCGGTGGCGTTGAAGCGCTTCCTCCAGGAGGCCCAGGTCATGGCCCGGACGAGCCACCCGAACCTCGTCCAGGTGCACGACATGGAGCTGATGGGCAACATCAACTACCTCGTCCTGGAATTTGTCAGGGGTCGGTCGCTCCGCGATTGGATGATCGCAAGCCAGCTCCCTCCGCCGCAGGTTTTCGCGGTGATGCACGGGGTGCTCCAGGCGCTCGACTACGCCCATCGCCACGCCATCGTCCACCGCGACATGAAGCCCGAGAACGTGCTCATCTCGGACGAGGGCATGGTCAAGGTGGCGGACTTCGGCATCGCCCGCCTGACCGATGACACCGGAGTCGGCGGAACCGCGACCAAGACGGGGACGACGGTTGGCACGCCGCAGTACATGTCCCCCGAGCAAGTTGCATCCAGCAAGGTCGATGGGCGAAGCGACCTCTACTCGGCCGGGATCATGTTCTACGAGCTGGTCGCGGGCCAGCCGCCCTTCACTGCATCCGATGCCGACGGCCCGTTCACCCTGATGGCCAAGCATGTGCAGGCGCCACCCAAGCCGCCGTCGGTCTTCCGCCCTGGCCTCAACGAAGAGCTCGAGCAGGTGATCCTCAAATCGCTGTCCAAACGGCCGGAAGACCGATTCCAGACCGGGCAGGAGTTCGACGAGGCGATGTCACGAGTCGCCGACCAGATGTGTCCGGGTTGGCAGCGCAGCCTCGAGCCTGGAGCGGACCTGTCCCGGATGGTGCCGAACAGGACTCCTGGCACGCCCATCCCCGCCACGCCGATCGGCATGGCCGTCTCCCGACAGGGGGCCGCGTTGCCTCACCCGCACGTCGTCTACAACCCGACGCCACCGGTCAAACCGGTGATCAAGAGATCGATGGGCTGCTTGAGCGCGATCGGCCTTCTCATCGTCGCGACCGCCGCATTTGGGGTCCTGGCGGCGAACCTGATCCGTTAGTTCGGCGATTGCCCCTGCCGGGCGAGCGCTGCCCGCGCCTCTTCGCCGACCAGGATGTCGCTCGAGCCGGACTCACCCGCCGCGATGATGGTCTGCTGCGTGTACTGGGCGGTGTACGTGTGGTGCGACTGCGTGGCAAGCTGGGTCGGAAACTGCACCCAGGGTGAGTCGGGCGTCTGCCGCACCGCGGTGACCTCGTAGATCCGGAACGTCTCGGCGGTCTTCCCTTTCAGCTGCACGCCCGGAACCAGGTCGACCGCGATGTAGTCGCTGCACATCTCGTAGGTCTGCTGTCCGATCAGGACCTGGAACGCCGGCGCGTGCGAGCAGAAGCGCGCCGCCGTGTTGACCGTGTCGCCGAGCGCGGTGTACTGCAGCCGGCTGCGCGACCCCATCATGCCCACGACAGCGGGTCGGGAGTTGATGCGGAGGCCCCATCGGATTAGAGGAAGTCCTTTGGCCAGCAATCGCGCCTGCAGCTCGTGCGCGCGGTTGACCAGGTCGTAGGCGCAGCGGACGGCAAGCAGCGCGTGGTTTTCCTGCAGCCGCGGGGCGTTCCAGAAAGCCATGATCTCGTCGCCGACGTACTTGTCGATGGTGCCGTCCCAGGTGAAGATGATCCCGCTCAGGTGGTCGAGGTACATCTGCACCACCTCGGTCACGTCGTGTGCGGCCATCGACTCCGACATCGAGGTGAAGCCGCGTATGTCGACGAACATCAAGGTGATGTCGCGGCGCTCGCCTCCGCGCAGGATGTCGTCCACACCCCCGCGCGTCTTGGCCAGCTCGGCCACGATCTCCGGTTTCAGGTACTGACCGAACAGCGCCGTCACCTTGCGTTTCTCGCGGTCTTCGTAAAGGAAGCGGTACGCGGTGACCCCCGAGTACGTCAACGCGATTGCGAGCCAGGGATGGAAGAGGTCCGGCACCCATCCGTTGAAAACCGAAAGCGCCGACATCACAAGGGTGAAAAGCAGCAGCGCCCCCATCGTGCCGGCAAAGCCCCACAAAACTTTTACGCGCGCTACCCCGACAGCTGTGGCAACCGCAAGCGCAAGCAGTATTAGAAACAACACTGCCGGCGCCTCCGGAACGAGGGCCTTTGGCTGAACCGGCGGCGGCAGGAACATGTTGAGAACGTTGGCGTGAACCTCCACGCCGGGCATCGGCGTCCCGTTGCCGGCAGGCGTGAGGTCCTCATCGTGGACGCCGGTCAGGTAGTACGCCCCGATCAGGATCACTTTGCCGCGGACGTCGTCGGCCGAGAACGTATTGTCGTAAACGTCGCCAAACGAGAGGTACTGGTGCGCTTTTTGAAAGCCTCCGGGCCCGGTGACGAAGTTGACGATTGCGGATCCTCGGCTGTCCAGCGCAAGCGGAACCGGCCACGCCGAACCGAAGCTGGCCGTGTTTCCGGACTCGGTGAGGTTTGGCCCGCTCGCGAAATCAGGTAGCAGCTGCTGGATCCGAGCCGCCTGGAACCCGAGCGGATAGATCGTGGGCGTCGTGCAGGTGCCTTCCGCGTAGCAGGCGGGCTGGACGAACATCGGGATATGCCTGACGACACCGTCTGAATCGGGAAGGGTGTCGGTCGAAGCCAGTACCACGTTCGGAAATGGGTTCTTACACGCACCGCTTGCGTCCGAGCACCAGAACTTGCGCAAAGGAACCTGGTCAAGACCCGCCGGGTTCGTTCTGGACGACGTCTGCTCGACGAAGCCGTTTCGGGGCACGTTCTGTTCAGCGGGGTAGGACAGGATCACGGGGATCTTGCTGCCGCGCAGGGCTGTGGCGAAATCGGCGTCGGTGCCCGGGTCGCGGGAGTCTGGGAAGCTCACATCGAAACCGACAACCGCGGCGCCCGCCGCCTCGAGGTTGCGTAGCGCCAGGGCGTACACGTTTCGCGGAACGGGAAAGGTACCGATCTTCGCGACGCTTGCGTCGTCGATTCCCACGACCTCAATCGCGGGATTCGGCTGGGCGGTCGAGAACAAGCGGTCCTCGGGGTGAACCGCGACATTGACGTAGCAGCCGGCAAGGCCGGCGTCGCAAATCACCTGCTGCGCGTACAGGCCGAAGATCGCGACGGGATGGGTCGACAAGTCGCTGATCGACTCCAAGCTGTTCTACCCGCTGCACGTCAAGACTTCGGGTGAGCGCCTGCAGTTCTACGCCAGTCAGTTCGGGCTCGTCGAGGTCGACTCCACCTACTACGGCATCCCGAAGCCGGAGAGCGTAGAGAGCTGGGTCGCACTGACGCCGCCGGGCTTCACCTTCGACGTGAAGTCGTTCTCGCTCTTCACCAACCATCCGACCAAGCCGCTGTCGCTGCCGCCGGACATCCGGGAGGAGCTGCCGCCTAACCTCCGCGACAAGAACATCTATCTCGAGCAGATGCCGGATGAGCTGCTCGACGAGGCCTGGGAGCGATTTCGCCTGGCCCTGGAACCGCTGCGCGTGGCGGGCAAGCTGGGAGCTGTCTTTTTCCAGTTCCCGCCGTGGTTCCTACCTTCATCTCGGTCGCTGGCGTACGTCGAGCAGTGCCAGGAGCGCATGTTCGGATTCCAGGTCGCGGTCGAGTTTCGCCGTCCCGAGTGGCTGGATGGCAGGCATCGCGACGGCACGCTCGCATTCCTGCGCACCCGCGACATCCCATACGTCGCGGTCGATGTGCCCGAAGGCCACCGGACGAGCATGCCGGCCGTCTTCGACGTCACGTCGGCCAAGCTGGCTGTCGTCCGATTTCACGGCCGCAATCACGAAACGTGGGACCTCAAGGGGGTGCCCCCCAACGTCCGGTTTCGCTACGAGTACACCGAGCAGGAGCTGTCCGAATGGGTGCCGCGGATCAAGGAGATGGAGCGCTCGGCAGGGCGCGTCCACGCCCTGATGAACAACAACTATTCGAACTACTCGGTCAAGAACGCCCAGCAGCTGGAGAAGCTGCTGGAGGCGTGGCACAAGTAGTCAGTCGAGTAGGGCGCGGCGCCTGGCTTCGCCGATGAGGTGGTCGCCGAGGCCCCCGAGAACGGGCTCGGCGAGGTGAAGGAGGCGAAGCGGTGCAACCATGGCGTCGCGGCGCGGAAAGCGGGCGGTGCGGACTATGAGGTTGGCGACCCACGATGCGGGGTACTGGACGACCCCGATAGGCGGACCCTTGCCTTTGAAGAATTCAGTCCCTGAGGTCACGCCGGGGTAGACCACGCACACCTTGATGCCCGTGCCCGACAGCTCGCCGCGCAGCGCATGCGAAAAGCCCACCAACGCATGCTTCGTCGCCGAGTAGACGGCGGAGTACGGCGAGGGCCGGAAGCCGGCCACGGACGCGACATTGATGATCACGCCACGACGCCGCTCGAGCATCCAGGGCAACGCGGCCTGGGTCGCGTTGATCACGCCCTTGAAGTTGGTCGTGATGAGCTCGTCGATCCTGTCCTCGGGCATCTGGTGCAGGGGGCCGACCCAGCCGGTACCGGCGTTGTTGACCAGCACGTCGAGCCTTTCGTGGTCGCGGAGGGCCGCGGCTATGAAGGCGCGGGTTGAGGCGCGCTGGCCCACGTCGAGCAGTCTCACGTTCACGTCTGGCGAGCCCGCCTGGCGACATTTCCGAGCGACCGCATTCAGCTTCTCGAGCCGCCGCGCACCAAGCTCGAGGCGCGCCCCGCGTCGCGCGAAAGCCATCGCCGTGGCCTCACCGATGCCGCTCGACGCACCGGTGATGACGACAACCGCTCCCTTCAGACGCATCGACCTATCATCGCCTTCAGATGAAAGCGCTGACCTTCCAGGGCGAAGGCGACGTCAAAGTGGCCGAGGTGCCCAAGCCGAGCATCAAGGGTTCGGGCGACGCGCTGGTCAAGGTGACCCTCGGCGCAGTCTGCGGTTCGGACCTTCACATCCTGCACGGCCACACCCCGATGAATCCAGGCGCCGTCCTCGGCCACGAGTTCGTGGGCGCTGTCGAAGAGGTTGGCAGTGAAGTCAAACGGTTCAAGCCGGGCGATCGCGTCGTGTCGAGCTTCTTCACCTCGTGCGGCCACTGCGCGCTTTGCCGCAAGGGCTGGTTCAACCAATGCGTCGATAAAGGCACCTTCGGCCACGGCGAGTACTTCGGCGGCCTTGGCGGGGGTCAGGCCGAGTACGTCGTGGTGCCCAACGCCGACCACACGATGGAGGACATTCCGGCGGGGATGACAGACGAGCAGGCCATCTTCGTGGGAGACATCCTGGCCACCGGCTTCTTCGGCGCCGAGCGGGCCGAGATCAAGCCTGGCGACGTGACTGCTGTGGTCGGGGCTGGCCCCGTCGGCCTCATGGCCACGATGTGCGCCCAGCTGTTCGGGCCGGCACGTACTTTCGTCATCGACATGGTCGATTCCCGTCTCGAGATCGCCCAGGAGCTTGGCGGCATCCCGATCAACGCGAGGGAGGTTCATCCGGTGCAGGCGATCGAGCACGCGACGGGTGGGATCGGGGCTGATTCGAGCATCGAGTGTGTCGGCCTCCTACCCGCAGTAGACACGGCGATTCACGTCGTGCGGGGCGGCGGCACCGTGTCGATGGTCGGCGTGCCGAGCGCCGTGCTGGGCGAGTTTCCCTACATGCGAATGTGGCTCAAATCGCTGACCTTTCGCGCGGGCTGGTGCAACGTCCAGCTCTATATGAGGCCGCTGCTGGACCTGATCGCGGCGGGGCGGCTGGCGCCGGACAAGATCATCAGCCACCGGATGAAGCTCGACGACGCGGAAGAGGCCTACCGGATGTTCGATGCCCACGAGGCCACCAAGATCGTTCTCACGCCCTAGAGACGGATTCCGCACGGCCGGCGCCAGACGTGCGGAATTTTGCTTGGGCTGATCAGCCCATCGCATCGATGGCGAGCAGATATCCCTTCGCGCGTTCGGTCAGTGGGTAGCGGTTTTCCAGCTCATGGAACTCCGCGCCATGGTCGCTGTGCACCAGGTGGGCGAGTTCGTGGACCGGCAGATAGTCGACGACCCAGTCAGGCAGCGACGCGGCCCGCCGCGCGATGCGGATGGCGCCATCGGCGAAGGTGCAGCTGCCCCACAGACGTTCCATGTCGGCGAATCCAATCGACGTCCAGCTGAGCCCCCCGCCGAAATGCCGGGCGTTGAGCTTCGATGCGCGCTCCCGCAGCCGCTCGTCGGATGGCCGCGCCCGCTCGGCGCGCCGAGCGAGGCGCCTGCTCATGACCTCGGCCCAATGCTGCCTCTCGGACTGGGGCATCGTCGCAGGCACCAGCAGCTCGAGCACACCGAACCGGAGACGGGCGGCCACCGTGCGGCGACGCCTGCGTGACGTGATGATGTGGACCGGCGGCACGTGCGGGCCGAATTGTAGGATTGCCGCGCCACCCACGTGCCTAGAAGTCTCGTCCTCGGCAACGGCAACAGCCTCATCGGCTTCGATGCAACGTATTCGGTGCGCGACATCTTCTATCCCCGTGTAGGTGATGCCAATCACACGATGGGCAACGTGTGCCGGACCGGTTTCTACATCGACGGCAGGTTCGCCTGGCTTGATGACGGCGCCTGGGAGCGGAAGCTCGGCTACGCCGAGGATTCACTCGTCAGCGATGTAACACTCAGTCATCCGGGTCTCGGCATCAGCGTCAGGTTCGAGGATTTCGTCGATCTCGCCCGCAACTGGTTCATCCGGAACATCGAGGTCAGCTCGCAGGCCGGCTTTTCGGTAGGGCGAGTCTTTTTTCATTACGACTGGTTCATCGAAGGCTCCGACCTCGGCAACACGGTGCTGTATGAGCCGCGGCACCGCAGCGTGATCGCGTACAAGTCCAACCGCTATTTCCTGATCGGGGGCCAGGTCGGCGACGACTACGGCATCAGCTCGTGGGCGAACGGCAAGAAGGGCAACGGAGCCGAGGGCACCTGGGTCGACGCCGAGGATGGCGTTCTGGGCAAGAACCCCATCGAGCAGGGCTCGGTCGACTGCACCGTCGGATTCGACCTGGGTGCGGCCGGATCCGACCAGCAGCGCAGCATGACGCACTGGCTGTGCATGGGCTCTCGCCTCAGCGAGGTCACGGCGTTCGGGCAGGACCTGATCGTGGGCAAGGGCCCAGACACCTATCGAGGCCGGACGCTGACGTACTGGCAGGTGTGGTCGGAGAAGGACCGTCGACATATCGACGATGACCTGGGCAAGGCGGCCACCGACCTGTACCGCCGCAGCGTCCTTACCGCCCGCACGCATGTCGACAACCGCGGCGCCGTCATCGCCTCGACCGACTTCGACATCACCAAGTTCGCGCGCGATACGTACGCGTATGCGTGGCCTCGCGACGGCGCGCTGGTGGCAAACGCGCTCGACCGGGCCGGCCACGAGGATGTCACGCGGGCGTTCTTCACGTTTTCTCAGCAGGCGCTCGTCGAAGAAGGATTCTTTCTGCACAAGTACACGCCATACGGGCTGCCGGGCAGCTCGTGGCTGCCGTGGATCGACTCCCACGGCGTGCGCACGCTTCCGATCCAGGAGGACGAGACGGGCCTGGTGCTGTGGTCGCTCTGGCAGCACTACCGCGTCCACCAGAACCTCGACTTTGTCGTCGGCCTTTACTCGACGCTGATCGTACCCGCGGCCGACTGGATGGTCTCCTACGTCGACCAGCGCAACGGACTGCCAATGCCGTCGTGGGACCTCTGGGAAGAGCGTTGGGGTGTGCATGCGTTCACGGTCGGTTCGGTGTGGGGAGGCCTTGATGCAGCTCGCAACTTTGCCGACCTGTTCGGCGATGTCGCGGCCTACGTGCGGTACCGCGACGCCGCGGAAAGGCTGCGCGAGGCGTCGGACACCCACCTCTACAGCGCCGAGCTCGGGCGCTTTCCGCGCCGCATCACAGTCGAAGACGACGAATCGGTCACGGTCGACACCGTGCTGGACAGCGCGATCTACGGCCTGTGGCGCTTCGGCATGTATCCACCCGACGACAGCCAGATCGTCGACACGATGAAGGCGATCGCGACGCAGCTGGCCAACGGCGCGCAGTGCGGCGGGATCGCCCGGTACACGGACGACTATTACTTCAAGGTCGAGTCAGACACCAGGAAGGTGCCCGGCAACCCGTGGTTCATGTGCACGATGTGGCTGGCGCAGTGGTACATCGCGACCGCGAAGACGGCGGCCGACCTGCAGCCGGCGCGCGACATCGTCGATTGGGTGGTCGTCCATCAGATGCCGGGTGGGTTGCTCTCGGAGCAGCTGGACCCCAACACCGGGGCGCCGCTGTCGGTCTCGCCGCTGACTTGGTCACACGCGGAGTTCATCGTCACGGTCGACGATTTCTGCAAGAAGGCATTGGAGCTTCGCAAAAAGACGGGCCCCTAGCCCCTCCGGCGTTCCGCGCCACCTCCTCCTGAATAGGGAGGAGCCTTTTTCTAGAGGGGGATGTTTCCGTGCTTGCGTGCAGAGCTGCAGGCCGCGAACCAATTCGCGCCTGGTCTGGCTTGGCTCGATGACATCGTCGATGTAGCCACGCTCCGCGGCCACGTATGGGTTGGCGAAGCGCGCCGTGTACTCGGCGACGAGCTCCTTGCGGCGCGAGGCGGGATCCGGCGCAGCGACCAGGTCGCGCTTGTAGATGATGTTGACCGCCGCCTCCGGACCCATGACTGCGATCTCGGCGGTCGGCCAGGCGAGATTAAGATCGGCGCCCATCTGCTTCGGTGACATGACGCAATAGGCCCCGCCATAGTCCTTGCGCGTGATCACCGTCAGCTTCGGCACGGTCGCCTCGGCGTAGGCATAAAGCAGCTTGGCCCCGTGCCGGATGATGCCGCCGTGCTCCTGGTCGCGGCCTGGCAGGTAGCCCGGCACGTCGACGAAAGAGATGATCGGGATGCCGAACGCGTCGCAGAAGCGGATGAACCGCGCCGCCTTCACCGAGGCGTTGATGTCGATGGCCCCGGCCAGCACCTTGGGTTGATTGCCGACGATGCCGACGACGTGCCCGCCGAGGCGGCCGAGCCCGACCACGATGTTCGGCGCGAAGAACGGCTGCACCTCGAAGAACTCGCGCGAATCGAGCACCCGCGACACGACCTCGCGCATGTCATAGGGCTTGTTCGGCGACTCCGGAACGATGGTCTGCAGCTCGGCATCGGCGCGTTCGAGATCGTCCGTGGTGGGGACGAACGGCGGTCTTTCATTGTTCGAAGAAGGAAGGTAGGACAGCAGCTTGCGCACCCCCGCGGCGCACTCCTGCTCGGTGCGGGGAAGAAAGTGCGCGACCCCCGACGTCGCGTTGTGCACGTGGCCGCCGCCGAGCTCGTCGAATGACACGGCTTCGCCCGTGACCACCTTGATCACCTCAGGGCCGGTGATGAACATGTAGCCCTGGCCGGCGACGATGAAGATGAAGTCGGTGATCGCCGGTGAGTAGACGGCGCCGCCTGTGCATGGCCCTGCGATCACGCTGACCTGGGGGATCACGCCCGAGGACCGGACGTTGCGGTAGAAAATGTCCGCGTAGCCTGCCAGCGCGACGACGCCCTCCTGGATTCGCGCGCCACCCGAATCGTTGATGCCAATGATGGGCACCCGATTGCGCAGCGCGAGCTCCTGGACTTTGACGATCTTCTCCGCCGTGACCTCACCGAGCGAGCCGCCGAATACCGTCGCGTCATACGCATACACTGCGACCGGCCGGCGATCGATCTCACCGAAACCGGCGACCACGCCGTCGCCTGCGATCTTGCGGTCTTCCATGCCGAAGCCTTGCGCCCGATGGGTGGCAAAGACGTCGAGCTCGACGAACGACCCGTCGTCGAGCAGCATCTCGATGCGGTCGCGAGCGGTGGCCTTACCTGAAGCTCGGCGCTTGTTGGCGGCCGCAGTCTCCGCGTGAAGCGCCTGGTAGCGGCGCTTGCGGTACTGGTTGATCTTCTGCTCGGACACGGTCGCCGCCTCTCGCTGTGGAGCCTCGACGCCTTCGAGGCTAGGCGTGGTCCGGCGAACTGGCGATAGTGACCTCGGTTTTCGCGCCGCCATTGCGCATATATCGTAGGCGGCGTGCCCGAGCCCAACCTGCAGCTCGACCTGGATCGTGCCGTCACGCTGCGCCAGCTCCGAACGTTCAAGACCGTCGCCGACTTGAAGAGCTTCAGCCTCGCCGCGCAACGTTTGAAACTGAGCCAGCCGTCGGTTTCCTACCAGGTCAAGGAGCTGGAGGAGACGCTTGGCCTTCCCCTGCTCGACCGGCTCGGCAAGCGCGTCCAGCTGACGGAGGCCGGGACTCTGCTGTACGGCTACGCCCGGCGGATGCTGGACGTGCTTGACGAAGCCACGATCGCCATCGAGGAGATGCGCGGCATCCAACGCGGGAATCTGCGGGTGGGCGCGAGCACGACGGTCGGGATTTACTTGCTGCCGGCCGCACTCGGCGCGTTCAAGAAGCTGCATCCGGGCCTTGTCATCTCGCTCGAGATCGGAACGCGCACACGCGTGCAGGAGCAGGTGCTTCGCAGCGAGCTGGACCTGGCGGTTGTCGGTCCGGCGTCGAAGGACCCCGAGCTCAGCATCATCCCGTTCATCAGCGACGAGCTGGTCGTCGTCGCTCCCGCGAGCCACCCACTTGCAACCAGGCGCGGCCTGACCTTGAAGGACCTCGCCGATCAGCCCTTCGTGATGCGGGAAGCAGCGTCGGGCAGCCGGTGGTCGCTAGAAAAAGCCGCACACAAGGCGGGCGTGAAGTTGGTGGTCGCAATGGAGCTTGGCTCCAATGGCGCGATCAAGCACGCGGTCGAGTCCGGTCTCGGCCTAGCTGTGATCTCTCGCTACGCGTGCAAGCTCGAGGTCTCGAGCGGGCGTTTGGTGGAGCTCGACGTGCGCGGGTTCCCCATCCGCCGCGACTGGCACATCGTCCACCTGCGCCGGCGCAAGCTCCCCACCTCCGTGAGCTCGTTCATCGAGTTCCTCAAGGACACGAGCTGGCTTTCCCGCGACGCGTCGCGTGGCCGCGTCAGACCGCCGACTGACTGACTCTGAAATCGCGTGCCGCCAGCACGCCCGTTGTGAACAGGATCAGCGCCCCGATCGTCCACAGGTTCGGAAACGGCAGCAGGCACGGCTCGCGCAGCCAGAAAAGCAATCCCGCGGCGAGCCAGAGGACCTGCGTCCATCGCCCGTTGCGAATCGCCGTCACCAGCACCATCAGGACCAGCGGCATGAGCGGCACGTACTGGTAGGGATTTAGCTCGCCGGGCAGGAGGCCGCCGAGCGCAAGGCCAAGCGCCAAGCCGTACGCGGGGTTCCACCCGCTGGCGCGCGAAGCGGCCACTGCCGCAACCACAGCAGCAGCGAGGGTCAAGACGGTGAGGAACGTGGCGAACCCGGCGAGGTGAACAGGGGACTGCAGGATGCTGATCCCGCCGCTCGGGGTGATGATGGGATACGGGTCGCCGCCGATCGACCGGCCGAACAGGGTCGCCACCGAGGTCTGCGCGCAGTCGGGGTTGGGCGCCTTCAACGAAGGGATCAAAACGCCGGTCACATAGCCCCAGGCGCCGGCCGCTCCAAGGGGAATGCACGCGACGATCGTGATGAGGACTCCGGCTATGCCCGCCGCGATGACAAACGGCCGCCACCTGGTGCGCGCCCCCAAAACCATCAGCGCGGGATACAGCTTGAGCGACGCCGCGGCCGCACCCAGCACGCCTGACAGGGCAGGCCGCCGCCGGAAGGTGACGAGACCGAGACACGCGAACAGGAGGACGAAACCCCCGATCTGGCCCGCGTTGACCTCGGCGTAAAGGGGCGGGCTGTAGAGGGCGACCGCCCAGAACACGGCCATCTCGAGCGAGTTGCGCGTGACGTATCGCTGCACGATCCACAGCCCGATCACGGCGGCGGCCGCGTCGGAGACCGTCCAGGCGGGTACCTGCATCCATCCCGGCAGCAGAGAGAATGGCGCGGCCAGCATTGCCGCTGCCGGCGGTCGGATAAGGCCGGTCACGGGAACCAAGCCGGTCTCGGCCAGGTGGCGCGCGGTATCGGCGTAGATGGCGGCCGGGTCGTGCAGCCAGCGGTAGCCGGCCTGGATCACCGAGGTCGCATCCGGGCGCTGGGTGGTCAGAACGTTGCCCATCACGTCGTGGACAAGCCACACCGCGGCGATGGCCCACCAGAGTAGTGGACGACGGAAGACCCGTCGGAGCAGAACCGACACGCAGGCATGGTAGGGTGCCCGCGATCGAACTCCTATGAAGTGGCTTGACTACAGACTTCAATGGGAGCGAACGCGCCGCGTCCTGCCGTACGTCGCACCGGGTGCGCGAGTCCTGGACATCGCCTGCGCCGACGGCGCGCTGTTCCGGGTCCTGGACGATCGGCTGACCGCGGGCGTCGGGATCGACCTCGATCCTGTGCCGCCAAGCACCGCGAAATACCGGTATGTACGGGGCTCCTTTCCGTCGGCGATGCCGCCTGGCGAGCCCTTCGACGTCGTTGCGGCGCTCGCAGTGGTGGAGCACATTCCTGAGGCAGACCAAGCGGCGTTCGCCGCCGGCTGCGCGCGCGAGTTGCGCAGCGGGGGGCACCTTGTGGTGACGGTGCCCTCGTCACGGGTCGACGACCTGCTGCATTTGATGAAGGCTGTCCGTCTCGTCGACGGAATGCGTGACGACCAGCACTACGGCTTCGATCCGCGCAAAGCCATCGCCATGTTCGAACGGGCGGGCCTGCTTCTCGAGCGGCATTCGCGGTTCGAGCTGGGGCTCAACCACCTTCTGGTGTTTCGGAAGCCATGACGACACCGGCTGCCGCGTTGCGATTGTCCGCGCTGGACAACCGCGTTTTTCGCAGCGTGCTCCTGGTCCTCGCCGGCGTGCCGATCGCGGCCGTCTACCTGTGGCAGGCGTTGATCCAGCCGCTCGCCTTCGGCGCCTACCTCGGCGACTTTCAAGAGAGCTACATGCGAGCCGCGCGGCGACTGGCGGTGAACAGCGATCCCTACGACCTTTGCCGAACCATGGGCTGCCTGGAGCCGACGGGTCCCCAGTACGTGATGCCGCCGCCGCTCGCGTGGCTGCTCCAGCCGCTCATCTCGGTCGACAGCCACGCCATCACCGTGGGCGCTGTTCTCGTGCTGAACGCGTCGCTGTTCTTCTTCATCTTCTGTGCCCTGCGGGCGTTGAAGGTCAACGACTGGCAGCTCGCGACTCTGCTGGTGCTCGTGGCGATCAGCTTTGAGCCCGTGATCGGCAACATCGACGAAGGGCAGGTCAATCTGCTGCTGCTCGCCCTGTCCGGAGTCTGGCTGTGGGGCTGGGTCGGCGATCGATGGTGGGGCGGCCTTGGGATGGGCGCCGCGGTTGCGATGAAAATGATCCAGGCCCCGGTCGGCCTGCTGATCCT